>NZ_DASTTN010000250.1:0-8848 GCF_035760125.1 Flavobacterium sp. | reverse complement strand
AAAATCAATCCATAAAATACACGCAATTCATGAGAGATGAGTTGGTTTTGGTTTGCAATTCCAATAATCCATTGGTTAAAAGAAAAGAAATTGATCCAGCCGATCTTAAATCGTTGCGATTCCTTGTGCGGGAACAAGGTTCCGGAACACTTGAAGTTATTGAATATGCCTTAAAACCTTTCCATATCAAAATTGACCAATTGCAGATTGAAATGCAATTGGGAAGTACTGAAAGTATAAAATCCTATTTGATGAATTCGAATTGTGTTGCTTTCATGTCGATACATGCTATCGAAAAAGAGTTGAAAAATAAGGAATTGCAAATTATTGATGTGGATAATTTGACGATTGAGCGTTATTTTTACATTATTACCCTACAAGGAAAATCAGATTCTCTAACTGAATTATTCATAAAGAACATTTCGAGTTATTATAACCTAAAGTTATAGTGGATTATTTTTTACAATTGGCGACGCTGTAGATTTATAGTGACCTTTGTAGTGTTATAAAAGAACAATATAAATGAAAACGGTTATAGTTAATATCCAACAATTATTGAAAATGAATGCTGCAGTACAGCAAGTCATTTTTGTTTTAATACTTCTTCTATGTTTATTTCCTATTATTTCTCCTCCTGTTGCTTTAGTATTAGGTTTGGTTATAGCCAATGTATCAGGACATCCTTTTTTACATTTAAATCATAAAGCAACCAATATATTACTGCAAGTTTCAGTAGTAGGGTTGGGGTTTGGGATGAATGTCCATAGCGCTATTGCTGCAGGAAAGGAAGGCTTCATTTTTACAATTGGTTCTATTATAGCAACAATAACTTTGGGGACCTTATTGGGAAAATGGTTTAAAATTCAAAAGAAAACATCACATCTTATTTCTTGCGGAACCGCTATTTGTGGTGGAAGTGCTATTGCGGCTATTGCTCCGGTAATCCAATCGGACGAAAAGCAGACTTCGGTGGCATTGGGAGTTATATTTATACTTAATTCGATTGCTTTGTTTGCATTTCCATTAATCGGACATTGGTTGAATATGTCTCAAAACGATTTTGGAATGTGGTGTGCGATTGCAATTCACGATACTAGTTCAGTGGTTGGTGCTGCCAATAAATATGGCGCAGAAGCCTTGCAAGTAGCTACAACGGTAAAATTAGCCAGAGCTTTCTGGATTATTCCTGTGGCTTTGATTACAGCAGTCGTTTTTAAAAATAAAAAGAGCAAAGTGAAGATTCCTTATTTTATTGGATTGTTTATTTTGGCTATGGTTTGCAATACTTATTTTTCTCCTGTTGCGAGTGTTGCTCCACATTTGGTTTCAATTGCTAAGATAGGACTTACTGTTACTATGTTTTTGATAGGAGCAGGGCTTAACAGTACTGTTTTGAAATCTGTTGGGATCTTTCCTTTACTTCAAGGTATTTTTCTTTGGGTAAGTATTGCTGTTGGGACTTTATTGGCAATATTATATTTCAATTAAAATGAATTTTTTTTCGTTTTATTGCAATGAAATGTAATCGAATATAATCATAATAAAGTGCTACCAATAGAAAAATAGCCGCAATAAATAGTGTCCTAAGTGCTAAATATCCATATGTAAATCCACCGATGAAGCAACCAAGAAAGAAGAATGAAATAATGGACAGTCTCAAGTATATACTGGTTTTTAAGGTTTTTTGTTCCTCTGGTTTTTTATAAAAAAACAATTGTGATAATTCAATCCCCAAATCGGTGAAAAGTCCTGTTAAGTGTGTTGTTCTGACGGTTGCTTGTGAAATTTTGGTAACTAAAGCGTTCTGGATTCCCATTGCAAAAAGAAGACCAAAGGCAATCCATTTTCCATCAAATAAATAAAAATCAGGTTGTGTGCCCAAAAGTCCCAAAGTAACCAAAATAAGAAATTCGATGGTTATCGAGGGTAAATGCGAAAGTTCTTGTTTTTTTGTAGAAACCAACTCTGCTAAAAAATTGGATGTAAAAGCCCCTGCCAAAAAGAACAGTGTATAGATTAAAAACACAATGGCAGCCTGGTAATCGTGTTTTGTAACTTCTTCTGCAAAATAGGCAAAGTGCCCAGTAACATTGGTAGTTAATGTTTTTACGGACAAAACCCCAGTTATATTTACGATACCGGCTACGAATGATAATAATGTAGCGAGACGTAAATTATGTTTAGATGTTCTGTTTTTGCCTTGGTGTCTAAACATTTTAATTTATTTTCTTTGGATTAACATAAATTTAAACCTGATTTGCATAAATTATCTTTAAAAAAAATACTTTTGTAGTTCAATTAAATAAATATAATGAAAAATTTTAAAATTAAACCTACAGTCATTACCTTTTCTGCAATTGGTATCGCTTTTATTACTTTGTCTTGGGGTATTTTTGGTCATGAACATATTAATAATGCGGCAGTTATGGCCTTGCCAAAGCCAATGCAGACTTTTTTTTATAACCATCTTGATTTTATAACCCAAGAATCAACAGTTCCGGATTTGCGCAAGTATACTTTACGTGATAAAGCAGAAAATCCCCGTCATTATATGGATTTGGAGAACTTTGGTGCTGTAGAATCTATTCCGTTGCCATTTGAAGAAGCAAAGAAAAAGTACGATGAGAAATTTTTAACCGATAACGGTATTCTGCCTTGGTATATTCAAGAAGTAATGACTAAATTGACAAAAGCAATGAAAGACAAAAGAAAAACTGAAATTTTGTTCTTGGCTGCTGATTTAGCACATTACATAGGCGATGCAAACATGCCATTGCATACTTCAGCAAATCACGATGGACAACTTACGAATCAAAAAGGGATTCATTCTATGTTTGAATCTCGTATTCCGGAAATGTTTGGTAAAAATTATAATTTCTATACGGGAGAAGCCAAGTATATTGATAATGTAGAAAAAGCAACTTGGGATATGCTAAAAGACTCCCATAGTCAAGTAGAGCCTCTTTTGTTGATTGACAGAAAATTGCGAGCAACATTTACTCCAGAGACATTGTATGATAAGGATGAGAAAGGGAATATTGCCAAAAATAAGTTCGGTGATTTAATCTATTCTAAAGAATATGTAACTCAATTCCACACCGCTTTGAATGGAATGGTGGAAAGCCAAATGAGAAAGGCAATTATTGCAACGACCAATTTTTGGTACACAGCATGGGTAAATGCAGGAAAACCAGATTTAGATGGTTTAGATTCTAAAGAAATGACTAATCGTAATAAAAAGAATTTGAAAAATGATTTAAAGCTTTGGAAAAACGGAAAGCTTTTTGGTTTGGAAAGTGAGAATGATTTTTAATTTGACTGTAGCCTGAAATAAATAGAAAAGCCTGTAAATGTTAATTTTACAGGCTTTTTTTTGCTTTAATATTTATTCTAAAGAATTGAAATTTAATCAAGAATCACTTGGTATTTCTTTTTCTTCAATATATCCGAAGCCGTTTGATAATACGATATAGTTTCGTTTATAAGATCATTTCTTTTATTGTTTAAAGGAACTTGATCGTAATAGATTTGAAAATCTGCTGCCGTTTTTTGATCCGGTTTTAAAGTCAATTGAAACTGTTTTACGGTTTGTTTAGGAGAAAGTATAGTTAATACATTGTCTTTTATTAATCCCAAATCCTGATAAGTAGCAATTAATGCTCTTGGTCTATAATCGGATTTCATAACATCTTGTCCGTAAAATTTACTTTGATAATCAAAATGCAATAATCCAAAAAGTGTTGGCATAACGTCTATTTGAGACATTACATTTGTATATTTTTGAGGCTCAATAAAACCTGGGCTATAAATCATTGCTGGGATTCTGTATTTATCTACAGGAAGTTCTGTTTTTCCAGCACTTGAAGCACAGTGATCGGCAAGAATTACAAACACGGTATTTTTGAACCAAGGTTGTTTGCTCGCCATTGCAAAGAATTTTCTCAAAGCATAATCAGTATATTTTACACCACCATCACGAGATTTTATGTCACCGGGAATATCGATTTTGTCGTTAGGATACGTAAAAGGGCGGTGATTACTAACGGTCATCCAATGGTTAAAAAAAGGTTTGCCCGTTTTAGCCTCTTCATTCATTACTTTTATGGCTTTATTGGCCATATCTTCGTCACAAACTCCCCATACATTGGCAAATGTAATTTCTTCGGGTGTAAATGATTTTTTATCGACAATGTCATAACCATTTCCAGAAAAGAAATCTTCCATATTGTCAAAAAAAGCATCGCCTCCATAAAGAAATTTCACGTTGTATCCTTTTTGTTTGAAAAGAGCACCAGTAGAAAATTTGTTTTTGTTGTCTTCTCTTTTTACCACACTTTCTCCGGCAGTAGGAGGAAAGCATAGGGTTACAGCTTCAAGACCTCGAACGGTTCTGTTTCCAACTGCATATAAATTGGTAAACAACATACTTTTTTGAGCTATACTGTCTAGGAATGGAGTGATATTTTGCTCGTTTCCGTACGCTTTCATGAAATCGGCACTATAGCTTTCAATAGTGATTAAAACAACATTCTTTTGATTTTCAGTGGTTTCACTTTGGATTTGTCTTATAGTTGATATTCCCGAAATAGATGGGATTTGTTTGTCCAACAAAGCAAAAGCTTCATTTTCGGGTATTGTTTTATAAAATTTAAAATAATCCAATTCACTATTCATAAAGGCCAAGTAGAAACGGTACATACCATTTGACTGTAGTTCATTGGCAAATACGTTTTGGGAGTTTTCTTTTTTGGCTAAATAAGGAACGGCCAATAAAGAAACTCCAAATAAGGCTAGATATATTGCAGATAATTTTAATTTATCATTGAATGTTGGAATTTCATCAATGTAGTTTCTTGTTCTTTTGATAATAAAATAAGTTACTGTTCCAGCTATCAGAAATAATGCAGAAAACAAAGGAATTACAGGGTAAGATTCCATAATGTTTCCGATTACCTCATTCGTGTAAACCAAATAATTTACAGCTATGAAATTGTATTTAACACCAAATTCATTCCAGAAAAAATATTCACTAATTCCGTTTTGAAGAATAAGGACAACATATAAAAACATTACAAAAGTGAATAACCAAAATCTGATTTTGCTTCTGTACTTTGGTAAAAAAAGCAATAAACCAAAAAGCAAAGTTTTGATTCCCACGAAAATTAATCCGATTTTTGGAAGGGCTCCACCATATTCATTCAGAATAGTTTTTCCTGACGCAATATAAAGCAATAATGCCACTAAGAATCCAAATATGATGTAGCCGTAAGGCTTATAATATTTAGAATTGGATATAAAAATAAGATACAACCATAAGAAACTAGTTGCTATCACAAACACAAAAGCATCCGAAATCAATCCTACTGAAAAGATTTTTAAACTATCAATAAGAGAAAAAGAGGTTTGTGTTATTGGATGTAGAGCTAAAACAATTCTTAAAACGAAACTTACTAGGATGTAAAAAAGTGCAAGATTGTAAAAAGGAGAAAACTTTTTTATAAAATTCATAAAGTATTATTTTTTTGCAAAAGTACTGAAATGAATCTAAAATGATTTTTATTTAACAATTCTTTGATTCTTAAATTTGACTTAAGGCACATTTATTCATGCAATTAAACAAAATTATTTGAGTTACTTTTGTAATGAATAGACGTAGTTGAAAAAATGAAACTACAGTAGATTAATTAGTAGTATATGTTTTGTGTATTCGTGAAGGAACCAATATGGAGTATAGCTCATCTGAAAATATGTTTTTCCTAACGATAGTGCATAATTCAGATGCGAAAACCAAGGCCAAGTATTTTGCTCCTTATCAGATGCATTTATCAACAGACCAAATTTATAATTTTGATTATGATTTATCAACGTTTTTGGTCAATCAGTGTGGGTTCGGAGTTTTTTATACCGATCTTTTTACAAAAGCCCAACTGTTTTCTTTTGGGTTGAAAAATATTGATTTTAGGTGTAATCATTACGTAAGAAATGATGGTTTGATAACAAATATTGGTACTATTGATTTTAAATTTGTATTACAGTAAAAATGAAGATTTTAATTGTTGAAGATGAAATAGGAATTGCCAATTTTCTAAAGCAAGGCTTGGAAGAGGAAGGTTATGAAGTTGTAGTAGCCCATGATGGAAAATCGGGGCTCGAAATTGCTATAAACCAAAAAGTGGATATTATTTTGTTGGATTGGATATTACCTCAAATGTTAGGAATTGATGTGTGTAAAGAAATCCGAAAAGATGATTCTAAAACACCTATTTTGTTTTTGACAGCCAAGGATACGATTTCTGAGACCATAGAAGGTTTGAAGGCTGGAGCCAATGACTATATCAAAAAACCGTTTAGCTTTGATGAATTGGTGGAACGTATCAAAATTCATTTTAGGAATGAAAATCAAAACAATATTCTAACACTTGGTAAAATTAAAATTATTCCGTCAAAACATCAAGTTTCGGCAAATGGCCATGATGTTTCGCTTACACAAAGGGAATACGAATTACTTGTTTATTTGATAAAAAACAAAGGAAAAGTGTGCACTCGAAACCAAATAATTAATGATGTTTGGGATATTCATTTTGAATATGATACAGGTGTAATTGATGTTTTTATGAATGCCATTCGAAAAAAACTCAATTTGAATAAAGAAGAAGATCTTATTAAAACCATTCGGGGTGTTGGTTATATTGCAAACGATATAAATTAGATTAATGCTTTCATTCTCCTATAAAAACAGAATTGCTTTTAATTACATTCTTAGTACAGCACTATTAATATCGGTAGTGTTTTGTACTATATATGGAATCACATCTTACAGTATCAACGAGCATATAAATGATGATATTTTAGAAGAATCAAGTGAATACATGGAAGAGGTTAAAATTGATAATAATAATGCTTATTTGATTCAAGTAGACCAATGGAGGGAAAGTGATAATAATAGAGTAAATGTTAATCCCGTTTTTGTTCAGTTTTTAGATAATAGCAATAAATTAATAGATAAGTCTCCCAATCTTAAAGGATTCCAACTGAAGTTATACAAATCCAATAGAGATAATCAATTTGTTGATGCCTTTTTGAATAATAAACCAATCAGACAAATTCAAATTCCACTTTTTGATAAAAATAAAAAAGTAGGCTACCTTTTTGTTGCAATGTCCTTAGATGAAGCTACATTGATATTGACCAATCTTAGAAATACACTTTTTATAGCTTTTCCATTAATTTTATTACTCTTGTTTTTTATTGCCAGACTCATTGCGGGCCGCAGTATAAAACCAGTAACGTTAATTACTGAAACTTCGAGCAGAATTACAAAGGACAATCTAAAAGATAGAATAATTTTGCCTCAAAATAAGGATGAGTTATTTGTGCTTTCAAAAACAATTAATGATTTATTGGATCGAATTGAAAATGCAGTCGAACGGGAAAAGCAATTTACCTCAGACGCTTCTCATGAATTGAGAACTCCTTTGACCGTGTTAAAAGGAACGTTGGAAGTTTTGATACGCAAACCACGAAATCAAGATGAGTATGAAGAGAAAATTAATTTCTGCATTTCAGAAGTCAATCGGTTGAATAATTTAGTGGATCAATTGCTTTTGTTGGCTCGATTCGAAAATCATAAGCAAAGTTTGCGTATTGAGAAAATCTATTTGAATGCCATAATTCTCGATGCCCTCACCTTATATTCGAGTAAAATAAAAGATAAAAACATAGAAATTGTGCATGATTTTGCAAAAGATTATTTCATAAAATCTGATAATTATTTAGTCGGTACTATTATTAGTAATATAATTTCAAATGCCATAAAGTATTCCAATCAAGATGGTAAAATTTCGATAACTATTACCAAAAGCGATTCGAAAACTAGTTGTATTATTACTGATAATGGAATTGGAATCCGAGAAACCGATTTGGATAAAATTCTAAATCCTTTCTACAGATCCAATCCAACTCTTCATCCAGAAGTTAAAGGTTCTGGCTTAGGACTTTCTATTGTTGAACGGATAACCCAATTGTTGAATATTGAATTCAAAATTGAAAGTGAATTAAATAAAGGCACACAAGTCTATCTTATATTTTAGTCATAAGTTTTATAAAAAGAGCTAAATGAATTAAGCTAATTTTAATCATTCCTATTTTTGAATAGCAAACAATTGTATTATCTTTAGATAGATAATCTTTTAATAATTAAACAAAATTAAGTTATGAACGATGCACATTTACACATGATAGTAAACCATTTCCCTATTATTGGGACCATTTTTGGATTTGGTATTTTAATAGTTGGCTTGGTTTTAAAAAATAAGACATTGATAAATACCTCTTATGCATTATTTATTGTTGCAGCTATTTTTGGAGCAATAAGTATGGCAACTGGAGAAGGGGCAGAGGAATTGGTTGAGGATATGCCAAATATTGGAAAACAAATTATTCACGAACACGAAGAGCTGGCAGAAAAATTAGCCGTCTTGCTTTATGTTTTAGGGGTATTGTCTCTTGCAGGTTTATATTTGAACTTTAAAAATAATGCAAAAGCTAAGCTGCTTTCCTTTTTGATATTGGGTGTTTCAACTGCAGGATTGTTTCTGGTACAAAAAGTAGGTACTTCAGGTGGAGAAATTCGCCATACTGAAATAAGAGCAAATGCTAATACAATGGTTAATGGTTCTGTAAAACAATCGGAAGAACACGAAGATTAGGTTTCTGAATTAAAATGTTAACAAAAAAAGCGATCATTTTTGATCGCTTTTTTTGTTAATTAAACGGGGCGAAAATTATCGATTTATCAACTTCGCTTTTTCTTTTATAATATCGCTTATTTTTCTGTTCTCAATTTTAC
>NZ_DASTTN010000249.1:0-2667 GCF_035760125.1 Flavobacterium sp. | reverse complement strand
ATACCAATTTCTAAATCCCTAATTTCGCCTTCAAATTAGAAGTCAAAAAAATGAAGGTCTGTATTGCCGAAAAACCAAGTGTCGCAAGAGAAATCGCATCCGTTTTGGGAGCCAATACCAAACACGATGGGTATTTCGAAGGCAATGGCTATCAGGTCACTTATACCTTTGGGCATTTATGCACCTTAAAAGAACCTAACGATTACAAACCCAATTGGAAAAGTTGGGATTTGAATAACCTTCCCATGCTTCCTGAAAAATTTGAAACCAAAGTGGTACAGAATTCGGGAATTCAAAAGCAATTTAGAATCGTAAAAGGTTTATTTGACAAAGCGGAATTGGTCATCAACTGTGGGGATGCTGGACAGGAAGGAGAACTCATTCAGCGTTGGGTAATGAACGAAGCCAATTACAAAGGCGAAGTACAGCGCCTATGGATTTCGTCCCTTACCACCGAAGCCATCAAAGAGGGTTTTGAAAACCTAAAACCATCCGCAAACTACGATAATTTATACTATGCAGGATTTTCCAGAGCCATTGGCGATTGGTTACTCGGCATGAACGCCACCCGTTTATACACTGTAAAACATGGCGGGTACAAACAAGTATTGTCTATTGGTCGTGTACAAACTCCAACCCTGGCTATGGTTGTTGATCGATTCAAAGAAATCGAAAATTTCAAACCTCAACCCTATTGGGAACTGCAAACTTTATATAGAGAGACGCTTTTCAGTTATGAGGAAGGACGCTTCTTGAAAAAGGAAGACGGAGAGATTTTGGCCAGCAAAGTCAAAGAAAGTGATTTTGAAATTGTTTCAGTCGAAAAAAAGAACGGCAATGAGTATGCGCCAAAGCTTTTTGACTTAACAGGTTTACAAGTGTATTGCAATCAAAAATTTGGTTTTTCAGCAGATGAAACGCTTAAAATCGTGCAGACTTTGTACGAACAAAAAGTAGTTACGTATCCGAGAGTAGATACCACATTTTTGCCAAACGACATCTATCCAAAAGTACCAGGAATTCTACAAAAACTAACCAATTATTCCGAGTTGACGCAGCCTCTTTTGGAAAAAAAGATTAAAAAATCACCCAAAGTTTTCAACGATAAAAAAGTAACAGATCACCACGCCATTATTCCAACGGGAGTACAATCCAATTTGCAATATAATCAGCAACAAGTGTATGATATTATTGTGAAACGGTTTATCGCTGTATTTTATGACGATTGTTTGGTTGCCAACACTACAGTAATTGGAAAAGCTGCCGATGTACTATTCAAAACCACCGGAAAGGAAATCTTGAAAAAAGGATTTCGCATAGTTTTTGAAGATCCAAATGCTAAAGAAAAAGAAGCCAATATATTGCCAAGTTTTGTTGTAGGTGAAAAAGGACCACACGTACCCTCCTTTTTAGAAAAAGAAACCAAACCGCCCAATCAGTTTACAGAAGCAACTTTATTGCGGGCCATGGAAACCGCGGGCAAGCAAGTCGATGATGAAGACTTACGAGAACTAATGAAAGAAAACGGTATTGGCCGTCCGTCAACGCGAGCCAATATTATTGAAACCCTTTTCAAACGCCAGTATATCGTTCGAAACAAAAAACAGGTATTACCAACACCAACAGGAATTCAACTGATCGATACCATTCAAAATGAATTAATAAAGTCGGCTGAATTGACGGGTTCTTGGGAAAAGCAATTGAAAGATATTGAAAAAGGGACTTTTACCGCTGGTTCGTTCATCAGTAATATGAAACGTATGGTAGAAGCCTTGGTTTATGAGGTGCGAAGCGAAACCAGACGCGCCAATATTTCGCATGCAGGAAGTATTCAAAAGCGAGAAGCTACCGTTGAGAAAAAGAAAGCAGCAGGAATTTTGGCTGAAATTTGTCCGAAATGCAAAAAAGCAACGCTTGTAAAGGGAAAATCTGCTTATGGATGTGCCGATTATAAAGCAGGTTGTCATTTTGTATTGCCATATACATTTGCGGAGAAAAAAATATCCGAGAACCAATACTTGCGATTACTTCAAAAAGGATCAACCGTAAATTTGAAAGACTTCAAAACCGATGCCGGTACTGTAGAAGGTTTGCTTCGCTTTGATGAAAATTTCAAACTTATATTAGAACCAAAGAAAACTGCAGTAAAAGCAGCACCCGATTCATTAGTCTGTCCAAAATGTAAAAAAGGAACGGTGCTGAAAGGAAAAACGGCCTATGGCTGTGGCGACTATAAATTGGGTTGTGATTTTAAAGTAACTTTTGATGTGGTTAGAGAAAAACTAAAAGATCAAAAACCTACTAAAGAACTGGTTTATTCTATTTTGAATGAAAGCATTTAAGAGCATTAAGCACTATTCTTGGAAGCTTCAAAATAAATTAAGTTTTTTTACCGCAGATTACTTCGTCTATTCGCTATCGCAAAATTAAAAAAAGCAACGCTATTCTATTTTTTCATAATTTAGCATTATTCAAAAAAAATAAATATTTAGACAAATGTTTCAAAAAACAACTCTTTTACTGCTTTTACTAGCCATTGTTTCCTGCAAAAACTCTGAAGCAACTGAGAAAGACCAAATAAAAACAGCCAATTGGCTATTGGGAAAATGGGAAACCAAAACTGCTGACGGTAATCTTTCCGAAAGTTGGAAACAACTCAACGACAGT
>NZ_DASTTN010000248.1:0-3328 GCF_035760125.1 Flavobacterium sp. | reverse complement strand
AATTATAAAGACTACCTGAGAAGGTTGTCTTTAATTAAAACTTTGAAGTAAATTTCAATACTGCGCTGTCTGCATATTTCTTAAGTTTTTTCATGATGGTATAATCCAACGCCAACGGAGTTTTTAAAATCTGGATTTATCCTTTTAAGTTCTATTTCGTTTGCCTTAACATATTCTGAAATCAATATAAATAATTGGTTTGCCAATTCAATAGTCGCTTTGGTTACATCTGATTGTAAATTATAATCTTTATATTCAAATTTCTTAGTATTTATTGTGCTAAATTTTGGAAAGATCATTTGTTCTACTAATTGTTTAATTCTTTGATCTACTAATCCGGTTACTACAGTTTGTAAATCATTCTGACTTGTGTAATCATTCATAATAAATTAATTTTAAATCCCCAACATGGTTAAAACATTTAGTTGAGTGGGTTGATAAATTTTTTTCTGTTTAATATTTTTGTTACTGCTTTTGTTTCTTATGTTATGTGCAATTTCTTTAATTTGAATTTGAAAATTTGAATTACTCCAGACTTTTGATAAGTAACGCCTTTTTATTTGTTCAAATATTTTTTTGTCAGTTTCGTAATAGTATTTTAATCCAGTATGTGAAAGTAGAATACTGTCCTTTTTCTGCATTGAAATATTTACTCCGGTTACTTTGCAAATCTGATTATTTGAATCCTTTAATACTACCTGTTTTGACAGTATAGTTAAATGGTCAATTCGGGTAGTATTGATATTCAGAAAATCAATCTTTTTACTTATAATTTCAGCAGTTAAATATTGTACATTCTTTGAGTTTTCGAAAGTGATTTTCCTTAATTGATTTTTATGATACTTGAAATTTTCAATTTGATTGTTGGCCAATAATCCAGCCCAGTAATTTGGGTTTGAATATTCCAGTAATGCGTTTTTAGTTTTTGTGCTTAAATGGTCAATTCGGGTAGTGTTATCAAAATATAATATGTTTTGCCACTCTTTTAATAAATCCTGTTTGAAGTTAAAAAGTCTATAATTGATTAAATCCTGTAAATTAAAAATACCTCGTTCGTTTAGTTTTTGCATTTTAGTGTATTTGATTTCAAACCGCATTATTTCGGTGTCAATTTCAAACCCTTTTGATATGTAGTGTAATGTTTTGTTATATATCTTGATGATGTATTGTGAATGTTGGACTTGTTTGTATTTTCCCTCGTCTGAATTTTTTTGATACTCAAAAGGTTTGGTTTTATGGAGGAAACAATTATCTAAAATATCATTTGTTGCAATTGGGGGTGTTATATTTATTCCAATTTCTAAACACTTCAAAATACATTGTTCGGCTTCTATGTCGAATTTTGTTTTTAAGTCGTCCAAAACCCACATAACGGCATCAATATTAAAATCATTGTAATTGTGCGCTCCGTTGTTCCAGTATTGATGTAAACTGCCTGCAAAGGTTATCGTTCCGGTGTCATAAATCTTAAATTCTAAACCATTGTAAGACGCATTTTTTGAGGGTGTTACTTTGTTTCCGTTTCGGTTTGTAGTTTTTAGTTCTCCCGTAGTGAGGTTTATAGTATCGAAAAAATCTAATAGTGGATTGCGCTCTAAAATAGTGCGGTCACAATCCTTTATTATTATTTTTATGAAGTCAATCAATTTGCTATCTTTGAGAAGTTTCTACATTGCCTGTTGAAACTAACTTTTGAACAAAACATTACCGAGAGCCTGAACAACTCTCGGTTTTTTATTCTTTTAGTTTGTTTCGTAGGTGTTGATGAGGTTTTGAAGTATTCTTTTATGGTTTGGGTAATAGTTCGGGTAAACGTCGATATTTAATCTTATTTCAGGCTCGCCAAATAATCCGTCTTTTACCTCCAAAAAACGAAAGATCAATAAGTTTTTAATATCATTTCTTAATCTATCACCATAATAAATCCCTTTGATATTGGTAGGTCGTAATCCTGTAACATCTTTTGAGGTAGCCCAGTTAGATGAAGTTCTCAAACGTGAACATATAGAAACGCCTTTTGTTTGTGATTTACCTTGATAGGGTTCTATTCTTAAAAAGTCAGATAGAAAATTTATACCTTTTGGTAGTTCTAAAAGCTCGTAAATAGTGTAAGATTTTACATTGTTAGAAACTTTGTAAATGTGTCTATGAAAAACTGGTGTTTTGTTATTGCCTGTTGTCGTCATAAATCTAAACGTTTAATGGTTTTAAGCTTGCCTCAACTTCGGAACGTAAAAAGTAAACTCTTCCTCCAATTCCTTTCGGCTGGAGAATCCCTCGTTTGCAATAATTATGTACGGTTGAAATATCCACAGACAACATATCCGCTACGTTCTGACGTGTCAAATATTCATTTGGCTGTTTTGGTGTGAAATGTTTTAGGAAATTTTCTAATTGAACTTTAACCCCTGCGTTTATTTCGCTTTGTAATTGTTCGGGGCTGTACTGGATAAACTGAATTGTAGCACTCATAATAAAATGTTTATTTGTTATAGTGCAAATGAATTGAAACAAGAACCCCACTAACTCACCGGTGGTGTTTTAGTGGGGTAATAATTTAACAGTTTTGTATTGAAAATGTTCTAATCCTTATTTTTTATCCAGTTCGTTAATGAAATTTCTAAGGTGTTTATTAGTGGGGTTAACTCCTTTGACTTTTTTCTAATATCTTTTAGTTTGTCGTTTTCGTTGAAATCCTCCACATTAAAAAGTTGTTTCATTCTTTTGAATACTTCTTTTTGACTGAGTTCAGGATTTAATTTTCCTGACAAAATAAGTGCCTTTGTTAACTCTGCAAATTGTAATGGTGTGCCTTGCCATTTCAAAGTGTTTTCGACTTTGGGAATCACTATTGTAAGTTCTTGGTTATTTGTGAGAGCAATTTTATTTTCTATAAATGCAATAATTCTTCTTTGGCTATTGATGTTTCTTTGGTTAATAGTACCGTCATCAATGCTAATATAGTCTGGGAGTTTGGTTAGAAAGTGATCTAAAAGGTTTTTATGTGAAAACAAATCAATTTCTAAAAAGTCAATTTCAATATTATCTTCATGATTTTCTAAAAATATTTTTAAATCATTTTCATAATTATCTTGATATTTTTTTAAAGTACTATATCGAGTTTCTATAGGATAATTGCTATTCATGTTTCTTTTGCTTCTTAAATAATGCTACTTTTTTGCCTTAGTGTATTTGGCAAGATCTGTTTTTATAAACGTATTAAAATTATAAATCTCTCCAGTTCTTGTATCAACCAATAACAAAGCATTATACTTACTTCCCCCTTTTGTAAAACCATACCTGCCGTTTTCGGTGTAATTATAAAAAC
>NZ_DASTTN010000247.1:0-14424 GCF_035760125.1 Flavobacterium sp. | reverse complement strand
ATCATCAATTAAGCATTAAAAAATAATAACAAATAATAACAATAAAAAAACAAATAAAATGTCAACAAAAGCAACTTGGGCAATAGACCCAGCACACTCAGAAATTGGATTTAAAGTAAAACACATGATGTTTACTAATGTGTCGGGAAATTTTACACAATTTGATGCTGCCGTAGAAACAGAATCAGACAGTTTTGACAATGCTAAATTCAGTTTTAAAGGAGTAACCGATTCGATTACCACTGGAAACAAAGATCGCGATGCGCATTTATTAAGTCCAGATTTCTTTGACGCGGCCACTTTTCCTGAAATTACTTTCACCTCAACTGGTTTTTCAAAAATCAATGAAGGAGAATTTGAATTAACCGGAGATTTAACCCTTCACGGAATTACAAAACCTGTTCAATTAAATACTGAATTTGGTGGTTTGGCAAAAGATCCGTGGGGAAATACCAAAGCTGGACTTTCTATCACTGGAAAAATTAATAGAAAAGATTGGGGTTTAAACTGGAATTCTGCTTTAGAAACTGGAGGAGTTCTAGTTGGTGAAGAAATTAAATTAAATTTTGAATTACAATTCATCAAACAATAAGTAAATTATTAATCATTGAAAAAGCGCTGTAAGTATCTTAACGAATACAAACAGCGCTTTTTTTTTATAATGTTCCCGAAAATACAATTCCAATTCCTGCAATGGTATGAATTTGATTGTAATCAATCATGGCATCTCCATATCCGTGAAAAAACTGACCATACCCTTTTAGATTTTTATATATAGGGAAAGTCCAATCGAACTCAACACTGCCATGATTATCATCGCCAAACCGCAAAGAATGCTGCGCCTTCAATGTCAATAAATGTTTCTTTAATCTATAATTAAAAAGAATGCTTCCTCTGCCCATGTAATCTTCGATATCCGGGTTTTCTGTAATCTCGGTGGCAAACCATGTTCTAACAATTAAACTCCACTGATTGTTTTCAAAACCGGCATGCAAGATAAATCGATTCCAACTTCGGGTAAATTTGTGTCCCTCCCTCCCATTTGACTGATGGTTAAATGCAAACCCAAGCATTTTCATCTTCAAAAAATCAAATTTTACAGGATAGTTAAAAATAATTTCCGGTTCATAATTGGTTTCCCTAAAAGGCCTTGAAAATTCCGCATTATAAACTTGCCAATACGATTTTTGAGTATAACCCAACCATAATGCGCCTCTTCCAAAAATTCTTTGGGCTAATTTGGTTTTGAAACTGAACTGCATTGTGGCTTCCACATTGTCCAATTGGATTTCTTCATTAGTTACAGCAGGATCAACTGGCGCTGTTTCAAAAGGAACTGCACGTCTATGGCTTGAAAACCGGAATGGCATTATGTAAATAGGCTTATAGGCCGTTAATAAAAAGGTTTCACTATTGCTATCAGGTTCCAATTCCCACATTTTATCGAGCGTCTGATAGGAATCCATTCTTTTAAAAATTGACGATGATTGTCCCATTAAAGAAAAGGTTGCAAACAAAGAAAGAACTAGTATTTGTACTGTTTTTACGAAATGATTTTTCATGATTTCTCCTTTTTTTTTTTTTAATACCCTAAAGGTAATCCAATTCATCTTTTCAAAATAGCATCATATTTTAACAATGCTTTTTTGGTTCATTTTTTTGTTTTATACCCAAATTCCCGAAAGAGCTTTGCTTTCAATATCCTTTGCGAATAATGGCGTTTCTTCCTGATTATGCGCTGATAGATTTTGCTCCATAATAGCTTTAATGGGATTCAAATCGGTAACGCCGGCTGCTTTGAGTAAGGACAAAAATTCATCCGTCATTAAAACCTTCACTTGGTTTATGAATTCACAACTTTTATCGGTACGTTTTTCAACTTTGAGTTCCCAGATTACACCCAGTTTGGTTCTTCCCGCAGGAGAAAAGGAATCTGATATTGAGCTTACCCTACAATGATCTTTCTCTCCAACTTCTTCAATGTAATTTTGTATCAAAAGATTATCGGCTACCTGTTCAACATTTATGGACATTCGCTTACCATCTACCGAAATCGAACTGCCCGCAGCAATATGTGCCGATGAACACGCTTGATACTCATGGCTTTTTAACGTGAACATCCATTCTGTGAGATCAATCGTTTCTATCGAGGCATTAATGACAGCTGTAGCACTGCTTTCTGAAATCACTTCCATGACTTTACGATTTTGGAGTATTTATAAACTCCTCCGTTGAGAGTATTGCATGTCCATAGTTTGGAAAAGTAATTTCAACCGTAACCCGAATTTCTTCCCAATTGAATGCTGCAATACCATCTTTAATCAAAGTTACATGATAACCCAATTCCACTCCATATCTAGCAGTAGAATCGATACAGGTATTTGCTCTCATCCCCGCAAGTATAATGTGGTCTATGTTATGCATTCGAAGAAGAAAATCAAGATCGGTATTGGCAAAACCGCTACCCGTCCAATGGTTTTGGGCAATAAGATCTCCCAGTTCCGGTTGAAGTTCTGGATGAAATTGGGCTCCCCAGCTATTTTTTTCAAATAAAACTACATTCTTGCTCCCCAAATGGGAAGGTGAAAGAAACCGCCAATTCAAATAATCCCCTTCGGTGGTGTGATGGTGTGGAGCATAAATAATTTGTATTTTTCGTTCTCTGGCACCCGCTATCAACTTTTTAAGGTTTTGCACCAAAGAAATCCCCTCCACAGTTTCTTTCGTTAGAGGATATAGTTTTCCTCCTTCGGAAAGAAAATCGTTAAACGGGTCAATCAATATCAACGCCGTTTTAGAATAAGTACTTGCATCCATTCTTGTTTGTTTTTAAGTTATATACCTGAATTGCGGTTAAAATCATAATAGCAAAAAAAGCAAAATATTTCCCCTTAGCCCCGATTGCAGTGAAAATCATTATGTGCCGTCTCGTCCCAAAAGACGAGAGGTACATAATATTGCAACGGAAAGCGGGACGATATTTCCTGAAAAAGCCTAGTCGTTCTGCTCCGAAAAATAATTGAACTCAGGTTGGTTATATCAGGATTTAATAAAATCCAGTATGTCTAAATTAACAGTATCTGCATCTGTTGTTGGGATTCCGTGGCATAAACCGGGATAGGTAATCAATTTTCCGTTTTTCAAAAGTTCGGCGGCCTTTAAGGCAGTAGTTGCATAAGGAACGATTTGGTCGTCTTCGCCGTGCAGGACAAGTACGGGAACGTCAACGCTTTTTAGGTCTTCGGTAAAATTGGTTTCCGAAAATGCTTTTATACAATCATAATGAGCTTTGATGCCTCCCATCATTCCCTGGCGCCACCAATTGTCCTGAATTCCTTTTTTTATGTTGGCTCCTTCCCGATTGTAGCCGTAAAACGGAAAAGTGATGTCGTGATAAAATTGCTGTCTGTTATTGGCGGTATTAAAACGAATATCATCAAACACGGCCAAAGGAACTCCGTTAGGATTGTTTTCGTCCACAATCATATACGGTGTAACTGCACTAATAAGCACTACTTTTGCGACCCTATCTTTACCGTATTTTGCAACATATCGTATGGCTTCACCTCCTCCGGTTGAATGTCCTATGTGTATGGCATTCTTCAAGTCCAAAAAAGCAGTAAGTTCTGCAACATCTGCCGCATAAGTGTCCATTTCATTGCCTGTATACGTTTGGGTAGATCTTCCGTGTCCGCGTCTGTCGTGCGCAATCACTCTATATCCCTGTTCTAGGAAAAAATACATTTGTGCATCCCAATCGTCGGCAGTCAATGGCCAACCGTGATGAAAGAAAATGGGCTGTCCTGTTCCCCAATCTTTATAATAAATCTCTGTTCCGTCTTTTACTGTAATCGTGCTCATTTTAGTTTTTTTTTATGGTTATTAATAGTTTTTAATTTTTTATAGGTTTTCATACCAATCCAAAATATAGTCGGCAACATTTTCCCATCCACTTTCTCCACAGATGAAGTGACTTTTACCTTCAAAAATCTTCAAATCAACCCGACTTTTTTTGTCTTTGTATTTGTTTGCCAAAGTCGTTGTAAGCGAAGGAGGAAAAATATTGTCGCTGCCGCCGCCAATAAACAAAATGGGTTCGTGCGGTTTACCGAAATCAATATTGGAAAAAGAATTCAACACCAATTCACGGCTTACTTTATAGCTTTCGGGTACAGCAAAATTTTTAAAAGCATCTGCTCTTTCTGCTACAGCTGTTGTATTAAAAAAACATTTGTCATACCAGTCGCGACTTCCCATAAAATATTTACTGGAAGAAAAAAAGCCAAAAGCCGGCAATACTGATTTCAATGTTGCAAATGGAGGAAATACATTCTTTGGTGGAGCACCGTCAATACTTACGGCAGCTCCTGCCTTACCCATTTCCAGCAATTTCATTGCTGCCATCCCTGCCATTGAATGTCCAATAATCAATGGTTTTTCGGGTAAAGTATTAATGAGTTTCACAATGTTTTCAACCACATCTATAAATCCGGTTTCAATAAGACCAGGGTGGACTCGGTTTCTTAAGTCTGTAGGGATTCCTTCGTGACCCGGGTTAGCGGGTGTGTACACGGTATATCCCTTTTCTTCATAACGGCTTTTCCACTTTGCCCAACTTAGGTTATTTACAAAGTTTCCGTGTATGAGAATAATGGATTTTGATTTTGTCATAATCTTATTTTTTTAATAGTTGATAGTAGTTTATAAAAAGTGTATATCCCTTGCTTTAGAGCTTCCATTTATGATTTCAAATTGTTATTTGTAGAGCCATTTTTTTATGAGTCTAGTATACGGTGGCATTAACAGATATACCATAATGAATACTATTATCCCTGAAACTAAAAATGAATCGATATAGCGATTTTGAGGAAAATCAAAATTTCTTAATAACGGTAATATGAGCATTGGAATGAATGTTGCCAATGGGAATATTGCTGACCAGGTCACAAAATATTGTTTCCAACGAACAGGTATTTTTGCATTCTCATTTTCTGATAGGAAAAGGAAATCCAAACCGCTTTTTATATAGAATTTGTCTTCTTTCGCAAAAAATGGCAAAGCTTTCTCAATCAGTCTCTTCCTCTCTTTTGATTCCATCCACTTTTTGAGATTTTCAATAGTGTCAAATCGAAGAATAACCGTAAAAGTATAGGTCAAATTAGGAATAGGGCGAATAATTTGCCAATCTAAAAATCCAATTGAATTTTTACTTACAGGAGTAATTTCCATTAGCCAATTTTCATATTCCTGCTCTTTCCCACTCAAAACATTGTGAGTGATTACAACTGTTGCGCCTTGATTTTCCATTTGCAAAGGGAATATTGATTATATAATTAATTTGCAGTTGCCATAAAGTTAATGCTAACTTCTGGGTTGGTTTCATTTAGTGGTCAACTGAATGAAATTAGCAATATATTTTGCCGAAAGCTCTGGAAATTGATGTTGCGGACCATGACCAGCGAACGGGAAAACAATAATCTGTGTAGTAGGTAGCTCCCGAAGCATTGCAAACCAATTTTCTACTGCAAATGTGATATCATTATCACCAGATATGACCAAAATAGGGGTTGCTGTAGTTTTGAGCTGCTCTCTGAATTTTAATTTGTCTTCTCTCAGACCAGCTCCTCCTGCAAAATAAAGCTGAAAAACATCCATAGTGCTAGGAATTTTAGAGACATCAATTCTTTTGGCAATCCTGTCATGAGATAATTTGGCCGCTTTTACACTGGCTTCCGAATTGGGTTCAAAGAATAAAATAACCTCATCATTAAAATCATTAATCGGTTTCAGGGCGCATTCCAAAAAAACTGGTTTCGGTTGGATTTCATTATGTCCCGTAGGATTTGTTCCAATTAATATGCTATGCGTAATCAATTCAGGGTATTGCAGCGTTGCAACCTGAGCAACCAAACCTCCATATGACCATCCTAGAACGGTAATGCTTTTCAATTCAAGGAATTCAGCCAAGTCTTTAACATCTGTCGCAACATTCACGATATCGGTGGGTAAAGTCCCGGATGATGAACCAATTCCTGTATAATCGAATGTGACCACATTGAAATTTTCTGCGAGGCTGTCCAGAAATAAAGGATCCCAAGTGTCCAAAGTTCCGCGAAAGCGATTTACCAAAATAATCGTATCTCCATTACCAATGGAACGATACGCAATCTTTTTCC
This sequence comes from Flavobacterium sp., assembly GCF_035760125.1. Lineage (GTDB taxonomy): Bacteria > Bacteroidota > Bacteroidia > Flavobacteriales > Flavobacteriaceae > Flavobacterium. Next base: position 8,248 of record NZ_DASTTN010000247.1, on the reverse strand, counting down.
CTTTTGTTTCTGCAAATTGAGTTTTAGAATTAACAGCATCGTTTGCTTCGGTTTGCAATGCTGTCACTGACAAAAAAATATTAGCTGACTTCATAATTTAAAATATTTAATTACTATTCTGATACTAACTGTTTTGATACCAAATCAAAATCATTTTTACGATTTATAATCTTTAAAAAATAAACCAATCATTATGCCTAAAACAATAAACTCTTTATTTACAGCATCTCCGATGATTTTTCAATTTTATTTATTAGCCACATTTCGCTAATTACTGCGGTATATCGTGATATTTAGAAGAACTATTGAAATAATAAAACGATAGATTCCAACTTTAGATATGTTTTTTATGATAGCTATAAAAAATAACACCTATGTTTATTCATATATTTACTAATATTAAAATACTCAACAACAAATGCTTATACAATTATGAAACAGCTTTATTGTTTTTATCTCCTGCTCTTTGTTACTTTTTCTTCTTTTGCTCAAATACCTTCTTCAACAGCCAACTATGACTTAAAGAAGAAAAGATTATTGATCCAGTTTTGCTCGATGTTTTTATATGGAAAAAATCAAGGAAAAATAGATGAAGACAGTTCTGCAGTATTAGCCGCTAAAGCTTATAATTTACCCGTTTCCCTAAGTTATGATGAGGGATATAATGATGGAAATCCTTTAATTGGTAGTGAACTTATAGAAAAAGGAAATATCAATGCTGTAAAAAGGCTTTTGGCCAGAGCGAAAGGTATTGATAGGGTTAAATTGTTACTTCAACTAGGGAGTTTTTATCTTTTTAAACCAGGAACAAAACCTGATGATCTTCAAAATGCATTTACCAACATTCAGGAAGCAGTTCAGATTAGCAATCAGCTTAAAATTCAAAAATGGCAACATCAAAGTTTAATGCTACTGGGAAAATTTTATGCCCAAACGAATAATATCGCTGAAAGCAAAAACTGCTTCACAAAAGTGGTAAAAGAATGTCAAAAACAAAATGATCAAAAAGCTTTAGCCGATGCATTGGCCAATCAGGCCGAATTTCTACCCAATTCTGACCCTCAAAAAGAGGCACTCTTGAATGAAGTTATAAAGCGTTATACAACTTTAGGCTTGGAAGAGAAAAAAATAGAACTGCATATGCGATTAATAACCGTTCATTACTGGACTGGAAATACCAAGCTGGCCCTCAAAGAATTTTATCAAAGTTTATATTACCAAAGAAAAGCGGGTTTCAAGCATACACATTTTACCGAAGCAACCATTTCCTATATCGAGCTGCTGTCATACAACACAAAAAGCGCATTGTATTATGCTTTAAAAAGTATAAAAACAATGGAATCAATCAATGATTATAATTTTGCCGACATTTTTTACTTGCGTTTTGGAAACGTCTATCTGGCACTTGGTCATTATAAAGAAGCGCTAGATTTGTATAAAAAAAGTATCGAAGCAGGTCATCAAAACATCAATAGTGGCGGTTCGTACAGGAGTTTTGTTAGTCTCGTCGCGGCTTTGTCTTCGGTAGGAAAAACGCGGGAAGCTCTTGATTATATCAATTCGATGACAGCAAATTATCCGCCAACAAATCCTTTTGACAAAATGATTATAAGCAATACCAAAGCCAATTGTTATGACATATTAAATAATTATCCTTTGGCAGACAAGCATTATAAAGAAATGGATCGTTATGCACAACAGCTTACTGGACCGGCAACATTGTTTGATGTTTTAAACGCCTATTCGGCAATGACTGCTTTTTATGCTCGCAGACACCAGGCCAAGGAAGCTAAGTTTTATGCCGATAAAATTCTGGCGCTATCCAAAGTCAATAACAGACATTATACTTCTGAAAATCTTGAAATTTCACAGTCTATAACTGATTCGCTAAGCGGCAACTACCTCTCTGCATTTAAGCACTATCAAAATTTTAAAAAGATTAGAGATTCTATTGTGGACTTTACAAAAAACAAACAAATTGAAGAATTAAAAATTCAATATGAAACTTTAAATAAAGAACAAAAAATCAAACTGTTAAACGACCAGTCGAAACTGCAGAAAAGCGAATTGCAAAAGTCCAAATTATTGAATACCCTGTCAATTTGGAGTGTAGCGTTATTATTGATTGTCATTGGTTTACTTTACAACAGATACCGACTAAAACAACAAAACAATATTAAACTGGAGTTCAAGGAAAAAGAAATCAATCAGAAAAACAATAATCTGAGACATTTACTCGATGAAAAAGAATGGCTAATGAAAGAGATTCACCATCGTGTAAAAAACAATCTCCAAACGGTAATCAGCCTGTTGAATTCGCAATCGGCTTATTTGGATAATGATATGGCTTTGTCGGCCATTAAAAACAGCCAGCATAGAATTCATTCGATGTCTTTGATTCATCAAAAACTATATAATTCAGAAAATATTTCGACAATTAATATGCCTAATTATATCAAAGAATTGGTCGAATATTTAAAAGAATCTTTTAATCTTGGGCAAAGAATCCGATTTGAAATTAAAGTTGCCCCTTTGGAATTAGATGTTGCCCATGCAGTTCCGCTAGGGCTAATTTTGAATGAAGCCATAACGAATTCAATCAAATATGCTTTTCCGGATGACCGCAATGGAATAATTTCCGTGAGTCTCGAAATAACTGCAGAAAAGCATTATCGGATAAGCATTTCGGATAATGGAATTGGAATTGACCCCAATTTCGGTTCCAAAAAAGTCAATTCATTTGGGATGAGTTTAATCAAAGGATTAAGTGATGATTTAGAAGGAAAATTTACAATGGAAAGCCACAATGGAACAACATTAAAAATTGATTTTTTATCGGATTTTCCTACTGACAAAAAGAATAGAAATGACCCGGAATAAGAAATGCTTCTCCTAAAACCGGGTCAATAAAAATTATCCTTCATAATCTGTTGAGAATGTAAGTTCTTTATTCTTTTCAATTTCTGTTTTCAGTGAATCAATTTTATAATTGGCAAACTGATAGGCATCAGATCCGGTAAGCATACGAAGCGGCGGTTCAGGATTCTGGGTAATACTTATAATTAATGCCGCTACTTTTTCAGGATCACCTAATTGTTTGCCCGGAAGATCCTGCTGATGGTTGCGTACACCTTCACGAATATCTGTATACGCGTCAATTGGATTAGTTGGTGCTATTAAAGAACCACTGTTTAAGAAATTCGTACGTACATAACCTGGTTCGATAATCGTTACGTTTATTCCGAAAGCCTTAACCTCTTGTGAAAGCGCTTCAGAAATAGCTTCAACGGCAAATTTAGTGCTGCAGTATATTCCCCAGCCTGCTCCTGCAATCAAACCAAAAACGGATGAAAGATTAATTATATGTCCAAATTTACTCGTGCGCATATGAGGCAAAACAGCCCTGGTCACATTAAGCAAACCAAATACATTAATATCAAAATTGGCACGAACTTCCAAATCAGAACTCTCTTCTATTCCGCCAATTAAACCATATCCTGCGTTATTTACCAGAAAATCTATTGCACCAAATCGAGTTATAGTTTCGTTTACTGCCTGTTTTACACTTTCTTCATTAATTAAGTTTACTTCCAAAGGCAAAAATTGCGGCGTTGAAAAACCAATTGCATTTTTTAGCGTTTCTATGTTTCGGGCTGTGGCAGCCACATTGAAACCTTGTGCCAATAATTGCTTTACCAAAATAAGCCCTATTCCTTGAGAAGTTCCTGTAACAAACCAAGTTTTATTTTCATTTTTCATATCCTGTGTCATTTAAAGATTAAATCTGTTTAATGCTTAACCATCTGGCGCGCGTATTGCACACCTACGCCATAACCGCCGGCATACTTAACCACCAGATCGTTTACAGGCTTATACGTTGCCTGTCTTGACCAGTCTCTTTGAAGTTCCAAAAGATATTGAAGCGAAGTCATCGGGTGTGCACCAGCCTGAACCATACGCGTTATGGCTTGTTCGTGCGCTTCTTTGCTCACGTCCCCACAGGCATCGGTAATCACGTACACATCAAAACCTTCGGCAATTGCCGACAAAACTGGGCCAACAATACATACACTCGTCCATAATCCGCCTAAAACTAGTTTTTTCTTATTTTTTCCAACGATGGCTTTATACGCATTTACATCTTCCCAAGTATTCATAGTCGTACGATCAACGTAGGTCGATTCTGGGTACAATTCAAGAATTTCTGGAAAGACCGGGCCGCTAAATGATTTTTCGGCTACTGTTGTAACCACCGTAGGAATTTCAAAAATTTTTGAAGCCCCGGCAATCAATGCCGTATTATTTCTTAACTGGTCTATGGGTATACTAGTGGTTGCAAAAGCCATCTGTCCTTCATAATCGATAAGTACCAACGCGTGATTTGTAGGGTTCAACAAAGCTGGCCCAGGTTTTTGTGAAAATCCTGAAATGGCAGATAAAATTAATGCTGCCGTAAGTGAAAATTTTTTCATGGTTAATAAAGTTTATAGTTAATAATTATTTTTAAAATCAATTCACATAATTTAATTTGTGATTTAAAAATTCAGCTGCATCGTAATTCCCGTAAAGAAAATATCCTTACCCGTTCCTGAAGCTTTGATATAATCTCCTGCTTTAAACCAAGTCCCTTCAACCCGGAAATATAAATATTGATTGGGCTGCCAGACTATTTCGCTCTCCAGTTGACCACCAATTTCCTTGCTTGTTGTTGTATCTCCGGGATAAATCAGCGATACATTTGGAGCATAGATACCATCCTTGCTGCTGTATCTCCAAAACATATCATAATCAATTCCCCATTCAATATTTTTAGCAAGTTCAAAGTTCAAAGAGGGATGAAAATCGATAAGATTCGAAGGTCCAATTACGGATGCCAGTCCAAAATAAGAGCCTCTTGGAAAAAGCGGATTAAAAGTTTCCAATCCATTATCGCCCACTTCCCTATCTCCGCTTATCACTTCTATTTTGCAACCAATTTCAGGATGAAACTTTACTGTATTTAAACGATAACCCAAATTGAGCGAAGCAGTCCAAGCATTGATATCTTTTGAATCAAAATCACCAAACTGAAAAAGTGTTTCTCCATCGTATCGCCAATCTTCAGATTTTCCCCAAATGCGAGTTCCTACTGAATGTCGGTTTTCCTTCCCAGCTCCATCATTAAAAACGGCATGAGCTCTTTCATAACCTAGATAATAAACATCAATATTTTTAATAAAAGGAACTTTATTGACCACTAGGTAACTTCCCCAAAACTGCTTGTCTTTATTGGAATCATCATCAAAAATTCCATCGTGGGCCACAACATAATGGCTGTAAAAGAAATCGGCCGAATAGTTGTTTTTTGAAGCTATAACTTTAACTCCATCAAAAGATTGGCGATTATTTGGCCCGTCTCTCAAAGCGACCAAACGCTGCGATCCATAGGTCATTTCTTGTCTTCCCACTCTTAAAATCAACCTCTTATTAGCTTCATTTATAATATTAAAATCAGCAAAAACCTGATGCACTTCGAGCGGATTCTGGTCGACTGGACTTGGGTCAATTCGTCCGTCGGCCAAACTGCTTTGCGTTTGTATAAATGTTCTAAAATATTTGCCAGCATGAAAATCGGCGTGAAATAAATACCTGCTCAATATATACCCGTCATTATCTTGAGGTCCATCTCCCCAGTTTTCATTTTTAGCATAGAAATATTGATATCTGACACTTCCTCCAAAACTGATGTAGATATTTTTGGAAGAAGACATCGGCATAAATTTCATTGTTTTATACCAATCATTTTGCAAAGTATCCTTTTTTAAAAAACTGTAATTTTCATCAAACCGAAGTGATTTAAAATTTGGATATTGCTGCCCTAAACAGGATAATGAAATCAATAAAACCAGTATCAGAATCATCTTTTTCATATGAGAATATTTAATAGTTACTCGTTCTCCTAATGATTATTTGTTGCCGTTTTGTTTGATGTCCTTATACGCATTGGGAACATTGAAGTTAAAATGCAACCAGTTAAAAAGTTCGTATCCCTTATTGAACTCTTTCATCGTGACAGTCGCTTTGGTTTCGTCAAGCGTAAGTCCCTTTTTTACAGCATTTTCAACATTAGTTTTCAAAGCCGAAACATAATCGATCGTGTATTTTATCCCCGCTTTGTTTGTAATGCGTCCGTGTCCGGGAACAACAATATCACTATCCGAAATCATATTATAAATGGTGTTCAGGTTATTTACTGGTTCCAAAAAATAACCGTCAAACAACCACGGAATGGCAGGACTCTCTGCTATAAATGGATTTCCTGCCCATAATACATTTTTCGAAGGAGATTTTAAAAAAACAAAAAGATCTGCAGGTGATTGAGCTGTGCCTACATTGATTAATTCGACGATATTACCATTTCCCATATCAATTTTGAGATTTTGATTTTTTGAAATAGTAATATCTGCAGCTCGATACACACTTTCTTCAATTCCTCTTCCTTTGCCAAAAAGCATAATCATAAACTGCTTGATATTATCATAGTTTTTGGATAGGTTATCTTTGCAGAATTCGTTCTGGATGATAATTGTCTCCTTAGGAAGCAAATAATTTCCAAAACAATGATCACCGTGATCACTTGTATTTACGGCATAGACAATCGGTTTGTTGGTAACTGATCGGATTAACTTATAAAGTTGATCGTACAGCACTTTGCTGAGCATCGTTTCAATAACCAAAACCCCTTTATCGCCAACAATAAACCCTGCGGAAGTGGCCTGCGGAATACCTTTGGCAGTTTCGCTTTCGACTGTGGAAGGTAAAACTGCGTATGCATTATCGGTGATTTTAAATAGCTTTAAGGTTACTTTATTGGCATCCCAAATCGGTACGTGATCCGGCATGGGAAACTGTGCATACCCAATGCCATTTATAAACAAACACAATACGATTGCAATTCCTGAAATTAATTTATGATATTTCATGATTTTAAGTTTATTAGATTGTTTCACTTAATGTTTATTTTTGGTATCCCCCGAAATATTTAACAGGTGACCAATCCGGAATTACGGGAGGAATCGCAGGATCCAGAGCTTTAAAATCTCTCGCTCCATAAACCACTTTCCCATTTACAATTGTCAAATCCGATTCGATACTTCTAACATTTTCAGGAGAAATCGTAAAATAATCATCCGATAAAATCGACAAGTCGGCATACATTCCTTTTATCAATTTTCCTTTTTCATTTTCTTCACCAGAAAACCAAGCACTTCCCGAGGTATATAATTTTAGTGCCGTAAATTTGTCAAGAACCTGATCTTTTGGCCAAAACTGCATTCCACCTAAAGTTTTACCTGTAATGAGCCAATGCATCGCCATCCAAGGATTATAAGTTGAAATACGGGTAGCATCTGTTCCCATTCCGACAGGAATTCCCATTTCGAGCATTTTTTTGATGGGAGGCAATTGCGCTTTTGGAGTTCCATACATTTTTTGATACAACTCCCCTTGAAAATACATTCTAAATTGAACCGCAATTCCGCCATTGAGTTTCTTCACCCTTTCGAGTTCTTGGGGTGTAATCGTCTCGGCATGGTCGAAAAACCAACGCAGACCGTTAAACGGAATTTCTTTGTTTACTTTCTCAAAAACATTCAGCATTCGGTCAATGGATTCACCATAAGTGGCGTGTAATCTAAAAGGCCATCTATTTTTGACAAGTAAGCGAATAATGGGTTCGAGATCTCCTTCCATTTGATCAGAAAGGACAATTCTAGGTTCCAAGAAATTTTCAAAATCTGCCGCGGATGCCACAATATTTTCTCCGGCTCCTTCTTCGGTATAACCATTTGCAACCAAAAGATTGTCATTTTTGTTAATCAAAGTTTCGGCCACCCATTTTTCATAATCTTGAAGCTCTTTCCCTTTTTGCTGTGCAAACAGATAATAGGAGATTCGGAGATTTAGTTTACCTTGCTTTGCCAATTCCATTGAAGTTCCATAATCTGCAGGGAAATTTTGCCCACCTCCCGCAGCATCAACCACAGATGTCAAACCAAACCGATTCAGCTCCCTATTAAACTGCAACGAACTATTGATTCTTTCCTCGGGAGTTAGTTTTGTGGTCAAGCCTAAAGTGGTATAAATCGCTTTTGGGGTTTCTTTGGCAAACATTAATCCAGTTAGATTTCCGTCTTTGTCTTGCTCCAAAACACTGCCTTCGTAATGCGTGTCTTTGGTATAACCCAAAACCTCAATTCCTTTTTTGTTC
>NZ_DASTTN010000246.1:0-9180 GCF_035760125.1 Flavobacterium sp. | reverse complement strand
CTTTTTCTTGTATTTATTCTCGGAAACTTTGGTTAAAAAAAGCTCCCAAATTGGGAGCTTTTTTGTTATATAATTTTTAAATCTGCCATAACTGAAAATTCTCCTTCAGTCAATTGATTTGACACATTTGCTCCCCAATCCATTCCTCCTGGCATGTACAGCCAAAGTATCTCATTTGTTTCACAATCTACAATTATTTTAAAATATACTATTGTAGAAAGCTGTACAACCATCATATTTGACTTAACAATTCCGTAAGGGGCTGTATATAAAACAGCACAATTTTTCGTTTTGTTAACGAGCGCATCGTTTAATTCAGATTCAGGAACAAACTTTAAGTCTCCACCGTAATTTTTTATTGCTGCTTCTTTTGTTCTACCCTTCGCCAACATATTATCCTCAACCAACAATGTTTTCCCTTTTAATTTTGATACACTTCCTTTAGCCATTTTTTCAGCATATTTGTCAAAATTTAAAACTTTGTTATTGGCAATAATCCAATCCACATTCGCCTGTAAAATTGATAAAGCGTATTTATAGTCAGCTTCTGATAAAGATTTATCATTATTTAAATGTCTTGATGGTAGATAAATCTTAGAATCTGTTTTAACAATATTGCTTTCAATTCTAGTAAATGCAATTGCAGGAACGTTTTGATTTGTTTTAATTCCCCAATAACCTTTATCATTTAATTGAACTAGTCTTAAAATAGCATACGATTTATTCTTAGCTTTTTGTAAAGCTTCAATTTCGGTAGCGGTTTTAAATTCCATTTTATCAGTATAAATCCAATATTTTTGAGCATAAATTTTAAAATCTCTGTTAAAATCAACTATAAATTTTTTGTAGTCTTCTAATTCTTCAGCTTTTTTTGGCTTACTTAATTTCTTTAAAACATCTGGATCTTCTTCTAAAACTTCAACAAGTAAAGGGCGGGTTTTTAATTGTTTGAGTTCATCAGGTTCTCCATAAAAATTAGCATTTATCTGAGCTTTTGAAACTACTGAAGTTAATAGAAATAAATAAAATAGGATTCTTTTCATAAATTTTGTTATTAGGTTAATTTAAGTCAAATGTACAAAAATTAACAAATTAAATTGTATGAAAATATGTGTTCTGCTTTTTAGATTTGTTAAGAGTAGAATACATCTGTTATACTCATACATAATTAAGATTGAAGATCTAATTAACAAAATAAGTGGTGATGTAATTTGACAATAAACTCTTTACATAAAAATTTTAACCTTAGACTCGCTTTTTATTTTCTGTTATAGAAAACTACTCTCCTCCCAACAACTGCATCAATTCCAGCGCTGTTCTGGTGTTCTTCACATTGTCAAAAGTCAGCAACAGTCTCAGCCCAGCCGGGGTTTGCTTTTCTTTCATCACACAAATGTTGCTGTGGGTTTGCACAAACTGAATCACCTTATGGAAACGTTTAGAATGGTAAAAATCGGATTGTTGATCGGAAACAAAATAGCCAATCATCTTGCCTTTTTTCATCACCAGTTTTTCGATACCCACACGAGTTGCAATCCATTTGATTCGGATACTGTTCATTAAGGCAAGTGCTCTCGGAGGCATTGGACCAAAACGGTCAATCAGTTTGTTTTGGAAAACAATCAGTTCTTCCTCGTTTTTCACGTCGGCCAACTCGTTGTACAAACTCAAACGCTCCGTAACATTATTGATATATTCATCTGAAAACAACAACTCAAAATCGGTGTCGATTTGCAGATCTTTTACATATTCTTTGGTTTCGATATTATTCTCTTCGGGGTAAAGATCTTTGAATTCGTTTTCCTTCAATTCCTCGATGGCCTCGTTCATAATTTTTTGGTAGGTATCAAAACCAATGTCGTTGATAAAACCACTTTGCTCTCCTCCCAATAAATCTCCTGCACCACGAATCTCGAGGTCTTTCATCGCAATATTCAAACCGCTTCCCAATTCGCTGAATTGTTCCAAAGCCTGAATACGTTTTCTTGCATCTTCGGTCATATGGGAATACGGCGGGCAGATGAAATAACAAAACGCTTTCTTGTTGCTTCGCCCTACTCGACCTCTCATTTGATGCAAATCAGACAAACCGAAATTATTGGCATTATTGATAAAAATAGTATTCGCATTCGGAACGTCCAATCCACTTTCGATAATAGTCGTGGCAACCAAAACATCAAACTCACCATTCATAAAGGCAAGCATCAATTCTTCCAATTTGGCTCCTTCCATTTGTCCGTGGCCAATTCCCACTCTGGCATTTGGAACTAGACGCTGAATCATTCCAGCAATTTCTTTTATATTTTCGATTCGGTTATTAATGAAGAAAACCTGTCCATTACGCTGAATTTCATACGAAATCGCATCGCGAACCAACTCTTCATTAAACCCAACCACATTTGTTTCTATAGGATAACGATTGGGCGGAGGCGTTGTAATTACCGATAAATCTCTAGCTGCCATCAACGAAAACTGCAAGGTTCTCGGGATAGGCGTTGCCGTCAAAGTCAGGGTATCTACATTGGCTGCAATGGTTTTGAGCTTGTCTTTTACGTTAACCCCAAATTTCTGCTCCTCATCGACAATCAATAATCCAAGGTCTTTGAAAACAACATTTTTGTTAACCAATTGGTGTGTTCCAATCACAATGTCTAGTTTACCTTCGGCGAGTTGCTTTAGGGTTTCAGTCTTTTGTTTAGCGGTTCTAAAGCGGTTCAAATAGCCAATCGAAACCGGCATATCTTTCAATCTTTCGGTAAAAGTACGGTAATGTTGGTAGGCCAAAATAGTCGTTGGAACCAAAATTGCCACTTGTTTTGAATTGTCCACAGCCTTAAAAGCCGCACGAATCGCCACTTCGGTTTTACCAAATCCTACATCTCCGCAAACCAAACGATCCATAGGACGCTCGCTCTCCATATCGGCTTTGACTTCTTGGGTCGATTTGATTTGGTCGGGCGTATCTTCGTAGATAAACGAACTTTCCAACTCGTTTTGCAGGTAACTGTCGGGGGCAAACTGAAATCCTTTTTCCAATCGGCGTTTGGCATACAGCTGAATCAAATTGAACGCAATATGTTTGACCCTCGCTTTGGTTTTTTGCTTTAAAGTCTTCCAAGCGCTAGAACCCAATTTGTAAATTTTGGGCGGCGTTCCGTCTTTTCCGTTATATTTCGAAATCTTGTGCAGCGAGTGGATGCTCACATACACTATGTCATTATCGGCATAAACGAGCTTGATTGCTTCCTGCGTTTTGCCTTCGACCTGTATTTTTTGCAACCCTCCAAACTTCCCGATTCCGTGGTCGATATGCGTTACATAATCACCTACGGACAAAGTCGTGAGTTCCTTTAAAGTTAAATTTTGCTTTTTGGAATAACCGTTTTTGATGCTAAATTTATGGTAGCGCTCAAAAATCTGATGGTCGGTATAACAGGTAATTTGATTTTCTTGATCGATGAAACCTTGGTACAATGGCAAAACAATCGTCTTGTATTGTTTGCGGATATTCTCAGAATTGGCTTCATCCAAAGATTCGAATATATCGTGAAAACGTTTCGTCTGCGCTTCATTCGAACAAAACAAATAATTTTGGTAACCGTTAAAATGGTTGTCGCTCAAATTATTCAACAATAAATCAAATTGCTTATTGAACGACGGTTGTGGCTGAATATGAAATTCAAATTTCTTCGTCGTTTTAAAAACAGGCTTGGAATGAAATTCCACAACCGAAAAATCCAACGCTCTTTTTACAAATTCCTTTTGGTTCAAGAACAGTTGTTCTGGCGTGGCGTGCTTGATGTCTTTGGACAATTTCTCAAAAGCTTCTTCGGCTCTGCCAAATTGCTTATCCAATTCGTATAAAAGATTATCGGTATTTTGAAAAAACAGAACAGTTCTTTCGGCTATATAATCAAGGAAACTTTCTCTATTCTCCTGAAAAACTTTATTCTCGACATTCGGAATAATGGTGATTTTTTTCTGCTTCTCTAATGACAATTGGGTGCCAACATCAAAGCTTCGAATGCTTTCGACTTCATTCCCGAAAAATTCGATTCGGTATGGATTATCATTCGAAAACGAAAATACATCCACAATTCCACCACGAACGGAGAATTCACCGGGTTCCGTGATAAAATCAACCCTCTTGAATTCGTACTCAAACAATACTTCGTTTAAGAAATCAATCGAAATTTTATCACCCAAACTTACTTTCAAAGTGTTTTGATCCAAGTTTTTTCGGGTCACCACTTTTTCAAAAAGCGCTTCGGGATAAGTAACGATGATGGCTGGTTTTTTGCGGGAATTGATTCGGTTAAGTACCTCAGCGCGAAGCAAAACATTCGCATTGTCGGTTTCCTCAATTTGGTACGGACGACGAAAAGAACCCGGATAAAACAACACATCCTGCTCGCCTATCATTTGTTCCAAATCGTTCAAATAGTACGCCGCTTCTTCCTTATTGTTCAAAACCACCAAAAACGGAAGTTCCGATTTCTTGAAAACTGACTGAATCACAAAGGAAGCCGCCGATCCCAACAAACCGTCCAATTGCATTTTTACTTGATTGTTTTCCAACAAACGGGCTACAATCTGAGCCGTTTTTGGAGAAGAATCATAAACCGAATATATAGTTGCTTTACTCAACGCGCGCTTCGTTTGGATTTTTTGGACTGGTTGCTGCACCTCCTGGATTTCCTGGTATTACCTGATTCCCTGGCATTTTTGGGTTTACTGGCATTGTTTTACTTCCTGGCATTCCTGGATTGCCTGCTTGAATGGCTCTAGTTGTATCCAACATCATCAACAATTCGGACTCTCCAACTTCCATTGGGATTTTACTTTTCTCAACAATCTTATCCATTTGTCTTTGCAATGAAACCAACTCCAAATTAATTTCTGCAAGACGTTCAGTTACTTTTTTATCCGAAACTTTATCCAGATTAATATATAAATCCAACATTCGAACTTGGGTAATCAAAGTTGCAATTCGGCTTCTTATCTGTGGATTATCAAATTGAGTTGGAATATTGTTATTCAAAGCCATCACTTTGGTCGATAGCGCCTTGGCTTTCTTTTGAAAAGCCGTAATTGTTTTCTTTGGCTTAACCGACAATTCTTCCATAAAAGCTCTCCATTCCGGCCAAGTCTTCATAGTAGCCTCTGAAGTCGTGTTGATAGGGGTGTCAATAAAATTCCACCCTTTATTTATGGTTTTAAAAATTAATTCTTTCTTTTTTGCATCCCTTAAGTTATCGGCAAGTCGTACATCATTGTCGTCTTTACACGAAAACTGCATCAAAAGCACAAAAAAAAGTAGCGTTAATTTATTGTTCATTTTCTAAATTATTTGAAGCACAAAGTTACAAAGTAAATTTACAATGGCAATTTCAATAACAACATCAATTTCAGTGGCAATGCCAATGGTAAATCCAATAGCAATTTCAATGGAAACGGCAATTTTAATGACAGAATATTAACACCAATAATTACGACCTTTCCCTAATTTAAGCTATTTTTTTACAATATCTATAAAAATGATTATCTTTATTCATGATAATTTACGAAATCGTTATATTTGCATTTCAAAACAACACACAATGAATCCAAAGATCTTAATTATTGGCGCTTGCGGGCAAATCGGTACCGAATTGACCCACGAACTCAGAGCCATTTATGGAACCGAGAATGTTATTGCTTCAGACATTCGAAAGCTGAACAACGATGTCGTGAATTCTGGCCCTTTTGAGGTAATCAATGCATTGGATTTTAACCAAATTGAAAATTTGGTGGAACTTCACCAAATTACCGATGTGTATTTGATGGCCGCTTTACTCTCGGCAACTGCCGAAAAAAATCCTGCCTTTGCATGGGATCTTAATATGAATTCGTTGTTTCATGTTTTGAATTTGGCGAAAGCCGGAAAAATAAAAAAGATATTCTGGCCTTCCAGTATCGCCGTTTTTGGCCCAACAACCCCAAAAGAAAACACGCCACAATACACTGTTATGGAACCCTCAACCGTTTATGGAATTAGCAAACAGGCCGGTGAGAGATGGTGTGAATACTACCATAATATTTTTGGTGTCGACGTGAGAAGTATTCGTTACCCAGGATTAATCAGCTGGACTACATTGCCTGGCGGTGGAACTACAGATTATGCTGTAGATATTTACCACAAAGCATTAAGCGATGGAAAATACGAGTGTTTTTTGAACTCCGAAACCAAAATGCCAATGATGTATATGGACGACGCCATTGCCGCCACCATCAATATCATGAAAGCACCAGTTGAGCAAATTAAGATACGCTCTTCCTATAATTTGGCCGCTATCAGTTTCACTCCAACCGAAATTGCAGCCGAAATCAAAAAGCACATTCCGGAACTCGAAGTAACCTACGCACCCGACTTCCGTCAAAAAATTGCCGACAGCTGGCCTGCCAGTATTGATGACTCCCGCGCCAGAGAAGATTGGGGTTGGACTCACGAATTTGACCTGGAAATGATGACCGTCGATATGCTGAAAAATCTAGCTCCTCAATACGATACCGATTTACAATAACACGCCAATTAATATCACTTGGGCGTGCCACCATAAAGAGAAGGGACCAACTCACCATAACGGTGATTCGGTCCCTTCTCTTTATGCTGTCGGTCTATCCGCTACGCCGCGGTGGATTGCTTCTATCCCTCACCCAAAATTACTGCTAAGCATCATATAATAATTTAGACCAAACAATCCTGTTTAAATAAACTTATATCCCTTGTATTTTTTAAAAACTCCTAAAATATTCAAACTTATTTACATTCGTCCGCCCCAAAAAACCTAAATTTCCCCCAATTCGCATTAGAAAATCGCAAAAGTTCACTAATTTTGCGCCCGATTTGAGTTCTTCCAATTAGAACTCACAACATATTTTCTCACTTAAACGTTTATAGCATGCAACTGTACAACACCTTAAGCGCAGAAGAAAGAGCCATCATGATTGATGATGCCGGTAAACAACGTCTTACGTTGTCTTTCTATGCGTATGCCAAAATTCAAGATCCCAAAAAATTTCGCGACGATTTATTTTTAGCCTGGAACGCACTCGATGCCTTAGGCCGAATTTATGTGGCTCACGAAGGAATCAACGCCCAAATGAGTATTCCTGAAGAAAATTTGGAGGCTTTTAGAGAGACTCTGGAAGTTTATGAATTCATGAGAGACATACGTTTGAATGAAGCGGTGGAGCATGATGACCATTCATTTTTAAAATTAACTATTAAAGTTCGTCACAAAATCGTCGCCGACGGTTTAAACGACGACACTTTTGATGTAACAAACATAGGGGTTCATTTGAAAGCAAAGGAATTCAATGATATTCTTGATGATCCGAATACGATTGTAGTCGATTTTAGAAATCACTACGAAAGTGAAGTTGGACATTTTAAAGGAGCGATTACTCCTGATGTTGAGACTTTCAGAGAAAGTTTACCTATAATCAACGAACAGCTTCAAAATCACAAAGAAGACAAAAACCTAGTAATGTATTGTACCGGAGGTATTCGTTGTGAAAAGGCGAGCGCCTATTTTAAGCACCAAGGTTTTAAAAATGTTTTTCAATTGGAAGGCGGAATCATTAATTACGCCAAACAAATTGAAGCTGAAGGTTTAGACAGTAAATTCATTGGGAAAAACTTTGTGTTTGATAATCGTCTTGGCGAAAGAATTACCGATGATATCGTATCGCAATGTCACCAATGCGGAAAACCTTGCGACAATCATACCAATTGCGAAAACGACGGATGCCATCTGTTGTTTATTCAATGTGACGAATGTAAAGCAGCAATGGAAAACTGCTGTTCTACAGATTGTCTTGATATTATTCATCTGCCTTTGGTGGATCAGGTACGATTAAGAACTGGACAACAGGTTGGAAACAAAGTTTTCAGAAAAGGAAAATCTGAAAATCTTAAATTTAAACATTCTGGCGACTTATCAAATACGGCGATAGCTACAAAAGAAAAACCTGCTGATATTCGTCAAAAAGTAAAAGTAAAAAAAGTACTTCTTGGCAAAGCTGAACATTATTATGTGAAAGCACAAGTGGGACAATTTACTGTTGAAAATCACGAAGTAAACAGTGGTGATAAAATCTTAATTTCCGGACCAACAACAGGTAATCAAGAATTGGTTTTAGAAAAATTCATTGTTGACGGAGCCGAAACTGCAACGGCTAAAATTGGTGATAAAGTTACTTTTGAAGTTCCCTTCAGAATTAGATTGTCAGATAAAATGTATAAGATTTTAGAATAGTTTATCATGACAGTTACTAATAAAATTGAACTCATGGCTCCCGCAGGGAACTTTGAGTCGCTTCAGGCTGGACTTGATAATGGTGCTGATTCTGTATATTTTGGAGTAGAGCAATTGAACATGCGCGCCCGTGCAACGGTCAATTTCACGATGGATGATTTACCGGAAATTGCCCGCCGTTGCGAAGCAAAAAACGTTAGAAGTTATTTGACGTTAAACACCATCATTTACGATCACGATTTATCGGTAGTAAAAACATTATTGAACAAAGCCAAAGAAGCCAATATAACAGCCGTAATTGCTTCCGACCAAGCCGTAATTGCAATGGCAAGAGGAATCGGAATGGAAGTCCATATTTCGACTCAATTGAATATTACCAATATCGAAACCATCAAATTCTACAGCCTATTTGCTGACACTATGGTTTTGAGCCGTGAATTGAGTTTACGCCAAGTAAAAAAAATCACGGAACAAATCGAAAAAGAACAAATCAAAGGACCAAACGGCAAATTGGTGGAAATCGAAATCTTTGGTCACGGCGCTTTGTGCATGGCGGTTTCGGGGAAATGCTATTTGAGTTTGCATTCACATAATTCATCGGCAAACCGTGGTGCCTGCAAACAAAATTGCCGCAAAAAATACACTGTTATCGATCAGGAAACCGGTTTCGAAATCGAATTGGACAACGAATACATGATGTCTCCAAAAGATTTATGCACGCTGGATTTTCTGGATCAGGTAATGGATTCAGGCATTCAAGTCCTGAAAATTGAAGGACGAGGACGCGCTCCGGAATATGTTGCCACCGTAATTAAAACCTATCGTGAAGCGATTGACAGTTATTACGAAGGCACTTTCACCAAAAAAAAAATCGCAGTTT
>NZ_DASTTN010000245.1:0-8322 GCF_035760125.1 Flavobacterium sp. | reverse complement strand
GTATCGTCAAAAGGCATTTGTCCTTTGACTTCGCCTTTCATTTTTCCGCCGGCAATCAAGAAATTATCCAAACGTCCTTCTTCTTCACATTTGTGAATGGCATATTCGATGGTTTTTTCTTGAACCTTTTTGATGATGGGTAGCCAAAAAGCATCGGTTAATTTTACATTCTGAATATTAACTGGAGTGATGGTATATCCAGCGTTTTTTGCTGCACTATTCTGAGCATTTGTTTTGCCTGAAAAGGAAAACAACACCATCAGATAAAGGGAATATTTTTTATATTTTACAATTTTCATTAGTCTAAAATTTTTCTAAGGTGCAAGATAAATAAAATAAGTGTATAAAATACATTTTTAAAATAAATTAAATTTTTTTATAACGTTGGCCATAAATCAGCATCCCATTGTAATTCTTTTACTTGTAACAATGGTCTTCCATTTTGTTTTGAATCGTAGGCGTGATAAATGATATAATCTTTCCCGTCAAAAGTATAGGTGCTGTTGTGCCCTGCACCAAACCAGTTTTTGTCTCCTTGAATTAATAAAGTTCCGCCACCTTCGGTTAATAATTTTCCGTCTTTGTCAACGTATGGACCAGTGATGGTTTTGGATCTGCCAACGACTACTTTGTAGGTACTTTTTTCGCCTCGACAGCACAAATCCCAAGATAGAAATTCATAATAATAACCATTCTTTTTGAAGATAAAAGGAGCTTCTAATGCGCCATCACCTGGGTCGGAATCGGCTAACTCGAATGTTCTTTTGCGCTTGGCAATAGTGTGCCATTCTTGTGGTTGTGCAATTGATTTTAAATCGGAACTCAATTTGACCATTTTTAACCCTTCCCAAAAAGAGCCAAAAGCGAGCCAAGGGGTATTGTTTTCATCGAAAGTCAAATTAGGATCGATGGCATTCCAGAGGTCTCTATTAGGAATGGATTGAATGACAATTCCCTGATCTACCCATTTGTAAGCGGGGTCTTTTGGATCCAAAGTAGTATTGGTTGTCACTCCAATGGCCGAAGTATTTTTTGCGAAAGCGGAAACCGAATAATATAAATAATAAGTATTGTTGTGAAAAGAAATGTCCGGTGCCCAAATATGATTGTCAAAACCAGGAACCACTGAATCCGCCCAAACAGGTTTTTCTGGAAATATTTGTGATTCCTTATTCCAATTTTTTAAATCTGTGGAACTAAAAACACTGATGCCTTTTCCTGTGCAGTATAAATAATAAGTGTCTTTTTGTTTGATCATCACGGGATCATGAACGGTAATGTCTTGTGCCAATGATGAGGTGCCAATTAAAGCAATTAAAAAGAAAAAGAATAGGAGTGATATATGTTTGTGAAGTTTCATGTTTTATTTTTTTTAACCATATAAGTCATTTAAGAAAATAGAAACTCAAATTGGTTTTGTTATTCGTTTATGTTCAATATAATTCAGCGATCTGAAATCTGAATTCTGTAAATTGCCTACTTCGTTATCCCTTCAGTAGTCATAATCACTCTTTTCATAGTCCCGTCTTTATTGTAAAACAAACGGTCAACACAAACAGATCTTCTAAAGCTGCCTCCATTGGGTTCGATGCTTCCATTGTGGTAAATGAAGTACGATTTTCCTTTGAAATCGATTATCGCCTGGTGATTGGTATTTGAATTTCCGGCTATTTCATTCAAAATTCCTTTGTATTCCCATGGTCCGTTGATGGATTTACTCATGGCGTAGGCAATTTTTTCAGGAAACTGATAGGCATACGATAAGTAATACCAGTTGTTGTGCTTGTGAATCCAAGGCGCTTCGGTATAATTCGGTAAAGGAATGGTTTGGATTGGGCCATCAAGTTCTGTCATGTTTGCTTTTAGTTTGGCGTAATGACAAACGGTATTTCCCCAAAAAAGATAGGCTTGTCCATCGTCATCTATCATCACCGTTGGATCGATGTCATCCCAGCTAATATTGGTTTGAGTTGTCATGTCATTTGTAACAAGTGCTTTTCCGAGTGCATCTTTGAAAGGGCCAGTCGGACTGTCTGAAACCGCTACTCCAATAGCTTTTCCATTAATAGTTCCGTGTTCAACAGTAACATACCAGTAAAATTTTCCGTTACGTTCTATTACTTGAGCTGCCCAAGCATCGGATTTTGCCCAAGCAAAATCGGTTACTTTCAGCGGAACGGGATGTTCCTGCCAATGCACCATATCGGAAGAGGAATACACCAGCCATTCGTTCATTTTATAAAAATTAAAATCATTTGGCGCTTCATCATGACCTGCATAGAGATACACTTTGTCTTTGTAAACCAAAGCCGCTGGATCTCCAGTGTATTTGTCTTTGATAATAGGGTTGTTGATGGTAACGTTTCCTCCATTGGCTGAAGCCAAAACATTATCTTGTGCGTTTGTTTTCCAAGACGAAACAAATGCCAAAAGCGATAGGGTTATGATTGTGTTTTTCATTTTTTAGTAAAAAGAATATGTTGGTTAAAACAAATGCCTTTTTTAGATTATTAAAAAAGGCATTTGTTTAGTAATAGATTAATTTATTTTTTTGCCCCAAACAGGTATCCCTGCAGTGGTAAGTCCAGAATAGGTTAGTGTTACTTTGCGGGTGGCACTTTCCCAATCCCAGGCATCGCTTACTTTGCATTTTACGCCATTTACGGTCAATGTTTTGTTTGTGCTGTCATACGCCCAAGTTCCTGAAACGCCACCGCTTACTTTTTTGTCCGCTGTTAAATAGACAGTAGCCGATTTTTGAATGGCGGCATATTGGTAATTCATAGTGATTTGTTCCCATGTTCCAATGAAAGATGCTTCGGTAATGGTAGTTGCAGGCACACCAGCATAACGCTCGGGAGCTACTACTGGCCATCCATCCTCGGTCCATTGGATTTCGCGAACATGTCCCATCATTATGGCATTTGAAACGGCAATTCCCGCTACATCTTTTGGTAAACGAGCTTGTGAAGAGTAAAACCACTGTTTTGTTTCTGGATTTTGGAAAATGGCACAATGTGAAATCCCAACCCAACCTGTATGGCCATTAAATCCGTAAGGATGCGTCAGCATTGGCCAACAATCGGCGCCAGTGGTTACATTGGCACCATCAATTCCTAGGTAAGGTCCCATAATGTTTTTTGAACGGCAAACTCTGGTGTTGTATGGCACATCCAAACCATCATAGGCTAAAAACAAATAATAATATTGTGTGTCTGGATTGTATATAATTTCCGCTCCTTCGGAGGCTTGCCAGCGACTGGTAGCGCTACGTGTTGCGATGCGAGTGCCGTAATCGCTTAAGGTTTTCAGTTGATCTGGTTTTCCAGTAGTTGGATTTAGTTTTAAAGCGGCGATACCAGAATGCCAAGAACCGTAAATTAGGTATTGCTCACCGGCTGGAGTTTCAATAAAACTAGGGTCAATTGCATTGAATTTAAAATAAGCATCATCCCAGTTTCTGGTGCCTGTAAACGAGTATGGTTTTACACCATCGGGTTCTGAACAAACTACCATTCCTTTGTCTTCCCAAACATTGGATGCCAAATCACTTGTCTCGGCCAAACCAATAAAGGCTCTTTCGCCCCAGCTATTATCAAAAGTAGTTCCAATTATAGGGTTGTCGACCACAATGCTATAATACATTCTGTAAATATTCCCGACTTTTCGAACACAAGGAGCCCAATATCCATAATTTGGATTTTCAATTGGTGGTAAAGCAGGATTCATTCTTGCTCTTTTGTTATTCAAAGAATCTTTTACCCAAGCTGGAGCCGTGGTCATTGAGGAACCCATGAATTCCCAGTTAATAAGATCTTTGGAACGTCTGTAGAAAAAATGCCCATGTCCATCTGTCGCATTTCCGTAGGAAGCATCAGTTTGGTACATATAATAATAATCTCCACATTTGGCTACCGACGGATCATGTACGTTGGCTAAATTCCATTTCGAATTATTACCCCAAGAGGCAATGGAGGAATAATTATCGGCGTAGGTAGGCCCATTGAAAGTAGGTGTTGGGGTAGGTGTAGGTGTCGGCGTTGGTGTAGGAGTTGGCTCCTGTGTAGGATCATCCCCTTTGGAACAACTACCCAATGAGACTGCCACAGTTAGTACAAGTACTAAATAGCATGCTACTCTTACAATGGAATTTGATTTTTTCATGGTGAATAGTTTATTTGCCTTCTAACATTATAACTGAGAAAGGAGGAATGTTAACTGTAAGTTTTCCTTTTTTAACATCAAAACCTTTGAAAGGAACGGGTTGTATTTTTGTTGGGTTATCAAATGAATTGAAATCTTGAAGTTTTGATGAAGTTATAGCTTGACCAGTAATAGATTTGATGCCAAGTTCATTAAGGTCAATCTCTACGGTGTTTTCTTTTTTTGAATCCACATTTACTAATGAAATATGAACCAATCCTTTTTTATCTTTCGAAGCTGAAGCTGATAAGGCAGGAAGTGTTTCATCTTTATAAGCGTATAGTGGTGATTTTATGGTAATAGGCAAAAGTTGTGCATCTTGATGTACACTATACATTTGCATTACATAATAAGTTGGCGTCAAGATCATTTTGGCTTTATCGGTAAGGATAACTGCTTGCAAGACATTAACACATTGCGCTAAGTTGGCCATTCGAACTCTGTCTGCGTGATTATTGAAAATATTAAGAGTTGATCCAGCTAAAACTGCATCTCTCATTGTGTTTTGTTGGTACAGGAATCCAGGATTTGTCCCTTTTTCCACTTCATACCAAGCTCCCCATTCGTCTACAATCATTGCCACTTTTTTTTCTGGATCATATTTGTCCATAATGGCGGAGTGTTTGGTAACCAATTCCTCCATTTTCAAAGCTGATTTCATCGTTTGGAAATATTCAAATTCTGTGTAATCCACACCATCTCCTTTTTTTGCCCAATCGATTACAGCATAATGGTGTACTCCAACTCCTCCTAGCATGTTTAGTGGAATGTCTTTCATTAAAGTTTCTGTCCAATTATAATCGGCACTATTAGATCCCGAAGCAATACGAGTTAAACCGCCTGTGTTTTCCCAATCAGACATGAAAGTGGCAAATTTTCTATATTCTCCAACATAATAATCGGCAGTCATATTTCCTCCACAACCCCAAGCTTCATTTCCAACTCCCCAGAATTTTACTTTCCAAGGTTCTGTTCTTCCATTTTTTTTACGCAAATCACTCATTGGACTTTTGCCACCAAAATTGGTATATTGTACCCAGTCTGCCAGTTCTTGTACGGTTCCACTTCCTACGTTTCCTGAAAGATATGGTTCGGCACCCAAAGCTTCACATAGATTCAAGAAATCATGGGTCCCAAAACTATTATCTTCTGTAGTTCCTCCCCACCATTTGTTTACTATTGTAGGTCTATTTTCTTTTGGACCAATACCATCTTTCCAGTGATATGTATCTGCAAAGCAACCGCCAGGCCAACGAAGATTAGGAATTTTTAATTTTTTTAAGGCATCAATAATGTCGTTACGAACACCGGCTGTATTTGGTATTTTTGAAGTGTCACCCACAAAAAATCCACCGTAGATACACCTTCCTAAATGCTCTGCAAAATGGCCATAGATGTTTTTGTTAATAGTTGGAGCATTTGCAGTATTTTTTATGGTAACTACTGTGGTTTCTTTTTGTGCAAAACTCGTTTGGCTACAAAAAGCAATAATGGATAAGAAGAATAAGACTTTTTTCATGATGTTTTAATTTATAAAGAGGGAAGTTGTGGCTTCCCCCTAAATATGATTTTTTTAATATGCAATAGTAGGCCAGCCTCCTGACCATGTAAAATTAACTATTTCCAGTTTAGGATTTCCGCTATCAGCACCGTCATAATAGTGAACAGAACCTTTTTGGGTACCTACAATTCTGGAAATATGTCCTGGACCTATGTAATTTCCAGTTGTTTTTAATACAGTTGTGCCTCCACCGCTAGTTAATGATACGCCGCTTTTATCCACAAATGGACCAAATGGACTCGATGAACGTCCCACTACAATGTAGTAAGTACTATTTACTCCTTGGCAACATGCGCCGCGATTGGCAAACATATAATAATAGCTACCTTCTTTAATTAAGCAAGGTGCTTCCCAACTTGCGTTACTGCCACCGGCAACAATTGTTTTGCTTCCAGTAGTTTTACCAGTAGTCGGATCAATGCTGATGACACCAATACCAGCATGAAACGAACCATAAGCCATATAAACATTGCTTCCGTCTACTAAAATGGAAGGATCAATAGCGTTTACGTCTGAAGATGATGAGGAGGAAACAACAACGCCTCTATCTGTCCATTTTGTCCCTGCACTTTGAGAAATTGAAGGAGCGGTAACCAAACCTATTGCTGAGGTTGCCGATCCAAAAGTAGAGCAGGAATAATACATATTCCAACGGTTATTAAACCATGCTACATCAGGTGCCCAAAATGTTGTTGTAAAACCTGATACATAACTGGTTATCCAACTTGGTGTTGAAGTGAATACGGATGTTCCCCAAGTCCAACTAGCCAAATTTGTTGAGTACGTCATAGGGATATTGTCTCCAGTTGTAAATACATAATAATTCACACCACTTTTTACAATTGTACTTGGATCATGGGAAGGAACATTTCCAGTAACTGTTTTTGCAGTTAAGTTGGAAGAACCAGAAACTTGTAATTCAGCATCCGAAAGAGTAGAAATATCCTCTTTTTGGCAGCTTACTATTATTAAACTTAATAGAACAATGTATGTTTTTATTTTTATCATAATTTAAAATTAAGTGTTGTTTTTAGATAAACTCATGCCATTCTGCGATTCTATTTTAAGTTATAAAATCACGTGGTAACCCGTTTAGGAAATACCACATGATTTTAATAACTAAACTAACTCAAAAAAATATTATATTAATAACTTGGATTTTGTGTCATTCCTGGATTGTTGTCCATATCTAATTGTGGAATAGGGAAATATTCTCTTCCTGGGGCATAGCTATCATATTCTACATCTCTTGATTTTAACCAAGCTAATTTTGCAGCATCTTCTAACCATCCCCAACGGCGAATATCATCAAAACGGTGGCCTTCAAGAGGGAATTCCAAGAATCTTTCGTGTCCTATCTGGTCTCTCATGGCAGCTTGACTTAGTCCAGGTTTTGCAGTGCTTAAGTTTGGTAAACCTACGCGGTCTCTCACCATTTGGATATATGTATATGCTCCCGGAGTATCTCCAGTTTCGTTCAAACATTCAGCATACATTAACAAGATGTCAGCATAACGTAATAAACGCTCGTTGATTCCTGAACGCCAATCATATTCATTAGCATAGGCACCATCTGAGTTTTCATATTTTCTACAGAAAATATCATTCAAATCTCCTGGATTAGCAGCATAAAATGTAGCAAAATCTTGTCCGTAAAGTTTTGTTCCAGGTTTGTTGTAGAACATGGTAGCATCCAAACGAGGATCTACAGCACCTGAAGTTGTTAACTCATCATGGTATTCATTAAATAAAGTCCAAGTTGGTTGTACATCTGTCCATCCGAAAGCTCTTGGAGCATAAGTAATCGCTCTTGCCGAAGTTTTACCCCAGTTTGATGCTGGTATTCCACCCCAACCCAATGCAACTCCACCTGCTTCTCTACTGAATTGAACCTCGAATAAAGATTCTGAATTATTTTCGTTGGCATCTGTAAAGTTATCACGGTAATTAGATACTAGAGAATAAACACCTGAATCAATTACTTGTTTGAATGTTGCTTTTGCATTAGTGAAATCTTTGGTAAACAAATATGCTTTTCCTAAGTATCCTAATGCAGCTCCTTTGGTAGCGCGTCCTTTTTCTCCTGCATCTATACCAGAAATTCCTGTATAAGTTGTAGGTAGTAGATCAGCAGCAGCTTTAAAATCTGCAATTACTTGAGCCCAGCCTTCTTCCTGTGTTTTTTGTGGATAATAAACTGCTATTTCTGTTGGTACTGGAACGTTTTTAAACATGTTTACCATATGAAATAAATACAATCCTCTTAAGAAATAAGCTTGTCCAAGGATTCTATTTTTTAGTGCCGCATCGGCCATATCAATGTTTGGAACATTAGTCAAAACTTGATTGGCTCTAAATATACCTTGATAACAAGTTTCATAGCACCAACCGTAAATGGCAGCATCAGTTACATTTGAGTTAAAACGACCTACGTTGTACATAGCTCCCCATGGACTATTGCTTCGAGTATCATCTCCTTTTAAGTCTAATAGTAATGGGGTACTTCTCATATAGGTTCCATCCGTCAATAAGCTTGAATAAGTGGCATTGATTCCTTC
>NZ_DASTTN010000244.1:0-4958 GCF_035760125.1 Flavobacterium sp. | reverse complement strand
CAGTCCCGCTATCATATTAGCAATTGCATTGGAAGAACCTAATGAAAACAAAACACCAACAAATACAGAAACCCCTTGGAATATTGGCGAATTGGATCCAGGCAAATAGGGAAAGATAATCACTAACATAAAAGCATAGATTAAGACTTTTATGATATTAAAAGTAGGTTTAGCCCAATCACTGTAAAAACCTTCAATTTTGATTTGACCTTTCTGGATCTCATCAACAAAAAACTTAATAGCTTTCAATAGATACTGGAACAATATTACAATTACCAGTATGGAAATTAAATTCGGCAAGAAATCAAGAAACCCCATCAATGCGGCTTTTGCCGGAGAAAAAATCCATTTCAAAAGAGTGGTTGCATAAGCTTCCGTTTCAGGAAAAACACTAAAAATTGCTGGTAAAGAAATATAAAATGTAAAAATCAAAACGACTATCCGAACCA
Organism: Flavobacterium sp.; assembly: GCF_035760125.1. Taxonomy (GTDB): domain Bacteria; phylum Bacteroidota; class Bacteroidia; order Flavobacteriales; family Flavobacteriaceae; genus Flavobacterium. Next base: position 4,509 of record NZ_DASTTN010000244.1, on the reverse strand, counting down.
ATGATACAGTCTTTAAAACGAATTCCAAATGCCTTTCTGGCGAAAAAACATAAGACTCTTTAATTTTTAATCCCGAAAAATACCTTTCCTGCCTTTTGATAAGAAAAAGTCGAAACCATCTAAACAGTCTATTGATTGCAAAAACAATTATAACTATTAAGCTAATCAACAACATTACAAGTCCTATCCTTTTTAACCAATTCTCAACTGCATTATTTTCTTTTTGAAAAAGTACACTCTTTTGAATAATAGCAAGGTTTTTTTGAGCCAAGGCAAAGTTACTGGTGCCTATCGTTTTTCCATCAAGGTCCGTAACCGACATTACAACAAAATCACTATTATAGACAATATCAACACCAAAATCAGATTTGCTAAGCTTCAATGAATCTTTCTTAAAAAAGGGATCTTTATAAAGCAATACTATTCTGCTGGCAATAGCATTAGCACGATTCTCGGCATTAAAAGATCCTATTCTGTTATAGACGAAAAATAAGGTATCTTTAAAAGGAGTAATAGGATAACCTTTTAAACTAGGAGCATTTTGATGAAGCATAACACTTCCTGTTTTATCACTTTTTAAACTTGAAATACCACTCTTTTGAGGTTGGGAAAACAACAATATTGAGCACCCAAGAAATAAATACAGTATTGTAGTTTTAAAATTCATCATAGTGCAAAAGTTTTCCATTAATTTATAAAAAAGTATCTAACATTAGAAACTATACTTACAAATATAAAAAAACTAAGCAACAAAATTTTAAATATATCAAACAGAGAAACTTATAAATTCAATCTACAATTGAAACTATTTTTTTTTCTTTATTATCAAAAGAACCTTATCCAAAGTTTGATTAATTTCTGGAGAAACAACAAATTTATAATTGATAAATACATAGACTATAGTTACCAAGATTGATTTTAATCCAATAGCAATAAGTGGATTTATTGGAAATTTCCAATAATAAAATAATAAAAATACAACAAAAGTTATCCCAATAGAATGCAATGTTTGTTTAGTGAATGGATACAAATGCATACGTTTTACAACAAAAAGTAATTTGGCCAAACTATAACAAGTGATAGATAATAAAGTAGCAAATGCAGAACCGATAATTCCAAATAATGGGATAAAAATCATATTTAATACTACAGTCAAAACCACTAATCCAACTCCTAAAAACAATACTGCACGATAATATTTTGAATTAAAGATAATTGCATTATTATTACCCAATATCAAATCAAAATATTTAGACAAACCAATCATGAACACTACAGTAATTCCACCGCTATAATCTTTTGGTACTAATTCGTATAACTGATTGATATTAACAAAAATACAAAGCATCACAAAACCACCTACAATCTGTAAATTAATGGACGTTTTTTTATACAGATTATTCAACTCATCATGTTTGTTTTCGTGCATTAATTTTGCGGTAATTGGATACACTATCTGGTGCATCGCACGACTTGGAACAGAAATAACCAAAGCGATATAAGTAGCTACCGAATAATATGCAATGTTTTCAATCTTCATATACTGATTCAACATTATTTTATCACCATCCAGTAATAAATTAGCAACACTACCTGACAAAATAATATAAAAAGTATACACCAAGATGTCTTTCACATTTTCCGGAATAACAAATTGAAAAACAGGTCTTTTTATGTAAAAAGCATAAAACATAGTAACAATCAATGCTAATAAATAAATACCTGCAGTAACATAAACAAACTGCACTACAGTTATCCAATTATAATACACACCGATTAAAGTAATCAATGAAAATAAACGCAAGCCTACTTCCTTTATGAAATTTCCAAAAACAGAATGCATATGAACTCTTGCCCACGCATAAAATATCTCGAAATAAGCCATGCACAAACCAGTGAATGGAATCAGTAAAATAAATGTTTTAACGACAGGGTTTTTCTTTGAAACAAAAGTTAAGATATCGTCAAAGAAAAAGAAACCTATTATTGCTAATGGAATGCACATCAATAACGGAAATAAAACCGTAAAAGATAAAAACTGGGAACGCTCTTTTTCAGTCTGGTATTGGGCATAAAATTTTACCAGTGTATTTTGCATTCCGATCGCAAACAAAGGCATAATAACGTTTGCAGCCGAAAGTATATAATTAGTTAAAGCATAGTAAGTGGCTCCCAAAAAAATTGGATATAAATACAATGTATTAATAGCCCCAATTCCAAAGCCTATATAAGTTATTATCGTATTTTTTAACGACTGATTTAATACTATGCCCATTAATAGGTTTTTAAAGTTTAAGGTTTAAAAGTTTAAAGTTCGAACACCTTAAATCTTTGAATTAATTAATTGTGCCAAATCTTTGGTCAAATTCTTTCTGGAATATTTTTGCAAACCTACACCATAGGATTGTAATTTTCCTTCCAAAAACTGATTATAATAAGACACAATCGTATTTTTTAATTTTTCTTTCTCTGTATACTCAAAAAACACTCCTGTATTTGTTCCTGTAATTATCTCCGCAAAATCAGAATCTTTCGGACCAATAGCGATAATTGGCCTATTCGAAACCATATATTCAAATAATTTGCCAGGAATGATACTCTTCGTTTCTTCCGAATTTATCTCGATAAGCAACAAAACCTGAGAATTTCTTTGATGCGCCACTGCTTCAGAATGGGCAACATATCCTAAATTATTCAAATACGAATCCAAACTAAATTGTGAAATGGTATCCAATACTTCTTGGCTGACAGCACCAATTAATTTTAGCTCCAAATGAGACTTAAAATCTGGAATTTCTTTTAATAACTCAGCCAAAGATTCCCATAATATAATTGGATTTCTTTCGGAAAGAAAAGAACCTATATGAGCAAGACTAAATTTAGAATCTAAAGCCACTTTTGTTACTGGCTCAGTATCATAGCCATTGGTAATAACTGCTATAGGTTTATTGGTTATTGCTTCGAATTCGGTTTTGGTAGTTTTACTGGTAACAATAACAGTATCGGCAGTATTCAAAACTCTATATTCAAGTGCTTTGTGCTTTCTTTCAGCTCTAGTTGATAATCGCAATGATTTGTGATAACCAATAGTAGTCCAAGGGTCTCGAAAATCGGCAAACCAAGTAATTTTCAATTTCTGCTTTAAAACCAATCCAATCAAATGCAAACTATGTGGTGGTCCGGAAGTGATTATAGTATCTATATTATTTTCTGCAATGTATTTTTCCAAATAAACAACTGATGGCTTTACCCAATAAACCCGAGCATCCGGAATAAACAAGTTTCCTCGAATCCACAACAATGACTTATCAAGAAAAGTTTGCTTCTTTTGGTTTGGAATAATACCTGAACTAATTTTTTTGGTTTTATTTTTAGAAAAAAAAGAAGCCAATTGGTACGGCTCAAAAATTTTATGCTTTAAAATAATTGCTTTCTCCGAAACTTCTTTTTCCAAATTCGTATCAACTATTGGATAAGTAGGATTCTCAGGAATATAAACGATTGGCTGAATATCAAAATCAGGTAAATATTTCACAAACTTAAGCCAACGCTGAACGCCTGGCCCTCCTGCAGGTGGCCAATAATAAGTTATAATGAGGATTTTTTTTGTATCCAAAATGATAAGGATTTGTATTAAATAATTAAATCAAGAATAAACCCCGACAATAATCGGAAAGTTAATTCAAGTTCTTAAATCCATTCTTTTTCTCAAAGTACAATCCACCTACTAAAAGAAATAACATTCCGATGCAACTAACAAGTGTGATTGCACTTCCTGTTTTTATCACTTGAGGCTCAAATTTGAATTCTATAGTATGCTTTCCAGCCGGAACCACTATCGCTCTCAAAGTATAATCAGCTCTCATGATTGATGTCTCTTTACCATCTACAAGAGCTTTCCAACCTTTTTCATAATACATCTCAGAGAAAACGGCTAAACCCTCTTTTGTATTGTTTGAAGTATACTTTAAATTATTTGGTTGGTACGAATCCAAAGTTATAGTAGCCGAGCTATCTTTGGCGAAAATCTTATTTTTAATATCCAAAAACTCATTTACGTTGATTACAGCCACTTTTTTAGAATTCAATTTATCCAAAGCTTTCATCTCTTCGTCTGAATTTTTAACGAATTCAACTTGATCCACAAACCAAGCATTTCCATTAGCATCCGGATTGATAATTGGTTGTTCCTTACCTTCTTTATCGGTTTGAATTACATACTTAACGTTTAACATATTAAGTATTTCTAAATTATTTTTAGCAATTTGATAATCAAACAATTGTTGTATTCTTTTAGGTCTTACAGCACTATATCCACCTATCGCTTTATGAAAATAAGATGTTCTTCCTTGCATCAATCCTTGAATATCAAATACTCTGTAATTTGTTGGATCTTTTAGAATTTCAGCATCCGCAGGAGTTTCTTGAAATGGTACTTCTACATCTCTCGCATTTATAAAATCTTTATTGGATACATAATTTTTGTCCACAAAAAACAAGTCGGAAACC
>NZ_DASTTN010000243.1:0-13890 GCF_035760125.1 Flavobacterium sp. | reverse complement strand
AAAGAACGCTACGGTGTTTATATGGGAATCATTAACATGATGATTGTAATTCCAATGTTTATTCAAACTATTAGTTTTGGATATATTTTAAAGCATTTTTTAAATAATGATCCAAGATCAGCAATTACTTTTGCTGGTGTTTTATTGGTTTTAAGTGCTGTTTTTACTCTATTTATCGCAACTAAAAAAGAAGTTATCAGTGAATAATTTAGCATATAATAAGGCAATCGACTTACTTCAGAAAGTATCTTCTTCGGAAGGTTTTTTAGCAAGTGCTCAAAACATTTCAAATTATAAAAGAGTTTGGGCTAGGGATGGTGTGATTTGCGGATTGGCAGCATTAGCATCAGGGGATGAAAATTTGATAACAACTTTTCGGAAGACACTGGAAACTTTAGCTAGGAATCAACATCATAATGGGACAATTCCCTCAAACGTGATGACTAGTGAAGAAGGCGTGGAAGTGAGTTATGGAGGTCTTGCCGGCAGAGTAGATGCGGTAACTTGGTTTGTAATTGGAATTTGTCAATATGCTTTTCACACGAAAGACTATTCTTTTGTAAAAAAATACGAAGCCAATATTGAGAAATGTTTGCAATTACTTGAAGCCTGGGAATTTAATAACAAAGGACTTTTATATGTTCCCTTATCGGGAAATTGGGCTGACGAGTATATTACAGATGGTTATGTTTTATACGATCAGTTGCTTCGTGTTTGGGCTTTGAAAAGTTATAATCATTTTGTCAATAGTGATTCTTTAATAGTCAAAATCGAAATTATAACAGCTCAAATAGAATGTAATTTTACACCTCATTCGGTTGGAGAGAAATACCACGAAAGAGCTTATAAAGAAGTAAATATTCAAAATTATATGCCTTGCTCTTTTTCTCCTGCAGGTTATAAAATTCAATTTGATGCTTTTGCCAATTCTTTGGCATTGATGTTAAATATCGGTTCAAATGAATTTCAGAATTCCATAATAGACTATTCTTTGCAACTGAGAAATAAAATGCCATTGCGATTATTGCCCGCTTTTTGGCCTCCAATACTTGAAAACGATTTGGATTGGCAACTTCTTAGAAATAATTGCAAGTACGAATTTAGGAATTATCCCAATGAGTTTCATAATGGAGGCAGTTGGTCTATGGTGAATGGATTTTTCGGATTAGCCTTATTGTTAAAGGGAAAACAAAAAGAAGCTGAAGAAGTATTGGACTCTATAAATCAGGCTAATGCCATAGTAGATTTTAGTTTTTATGAAAATTTCAATAGTGAAACTAAAGTTCCAAATGGAGTTCCTTTTTGTGCGTGGAGTGCTGCGGCTACGGTTTTTTTATATCAAAATAGGTTTACTAATTTTAAATTTTTAGTTTAAAATGGAAAAAACTATAGATATTATATGTGTAGGGGAATTGTTGATTGATTTTATTGGGCACCAAGTGAATGCCGCAATTAGGGAGACTGAAGATTATCATCGTTATCTTGGAGGTTCACCTACTAATGTGGCTTCATATGCTGCAAGTTTAGGATTAAAATCGGTTTTAGTAGCTACTTGTGGGAAAGATGGTTTGGGTGATTTTAGTATTCAAAAGCTTCAAGAAAAGAAAGTGATTACTACGCAGATTGCTCAATCAGATAATGCTTCCACTTCGATTATTTTGGTGTCAAAATCAACGGGAACTCCTGATTTTATTCCGTATCGTGATGCCGATTTTCAGATTATGCCAAATCAAATTACTGAAGATTTATTAAAAAGTGCAAAAATATATCATACTACTTGTTTTGCTTTAAGCAAAAAACCGGCTCAAGAAACCATTGTTGAAAATGCCAAAAAAGCTAAAGCTTTGGGCTTGCAAACCAGCATCGATATTAATTTTTCGGAAAGAATTTGGCCTGATCGGGAAGAAGCGAATAAGGTTCTCAGTGATTATTTAGCAACTAATCCATTTGTAAAATTAAGTGAAGATGACTGTTACCGTCTTTTTGCAGAAGTGAAATCGGAAGATTTTATATTCAACTATTTTCATGGTTTGGGTGCTTCGACAATATGTTTGACTAGAGGCGGAGATGGAGTCGTATTATCTGATAGAGAAACTGGAATAATCCGTAAACAAGCATTGCCAGTTGCTGAAATAAAAGATGCGACGGGTGCAGGAGATGCTTTTTGGACAGGATTTTTATACGCTCAATTACAGAATAGAAATTTGGAAGATACGATTACAATTGCCCAGAGATTGGCCGTTTTGAAACTTCAAAATATAGGAGGATTACCCGATGGAATCAATATTCTGAGCTATCTAAATGCCAATTTATAAACCATATTTAAACCGTTTTAAATGAAAAACATTACAATTAAACTCGCATTATTTATTAATTATTTTGTTTTTGCAGCCCTTTTGAATAGTGTGGGATTGTTGATTCAAAAGTCCCAAAATATGTATGGCGTTTCAGAAGTGGAAGCTAGCGTTTTGGAGCCAGCAAAAGATTTAACCATTGCATTTGTAGCTTTTTTGATGGGGACATTACTTCCCAAATTAGGCTATAAAAAGGGAATGCTCATTAGTTTGGCCATTGTTTTTGTGGGTTGTTTCATTATGTATTTTGGAGATTCGTTTTGGAGTGTGATTGTTTTATTTGCTTGTACTGGTTTTTCTTTTGCCATAATAAAAGTGTCGGTAATGGCTTTGATTGGAGTTGTTGTTGATACCGAAAAGCAGCATAAAACATTTATGAGCTATATTGAAAGTGTTTTTATGTTAGGGATTGTGTTTGCGTATGTGATTTTTCCAATGTTTTATAGTGAAACAAATCCAAAAGCATGGCTCGATGTTTATCTGGTTTTGGCAGGATTGATTGCGGTTGTTTTTGTCTTTATATTAACCTCAAAATTTAATTTGCCCAAAGTTGAAAATCCTAAATCTTTTCGGGAAGATTTTAAAGATATGTTGAGTTTGTTAAAAAGACCTTTGATTTTACTTTTTGCCGTTTTTGCTTTTATGTACGTGATGACCGAACAAGGAATAATGTCTTGGTTGCCTACTTTTAATCAAAAAGTATTACATCTCAATGAAAGATTAGCAGGACAAATGGCTGTAATTTTAATGCTTTCGATTGCTTTTGGAAGATTTGTTTCCGGGATAATTGTAAAGAAAATACATTGGTATGTTTTTTTGACCATTTGTTTATTTGCGGCAGCGAGTTTAGTTGTCTTTGTTCTGCCAATGGCTTCGGGAATAGAGATTAGGGAGATTAATATGTTATCCGAAGTTCCATTAATAGGATTTGTGTTTCCATTAATTGGGTTGTTTTTGGCACCCATTTATCCTATTGTGAATTCAACAATTATAAGTGCTACAGAGAAGCATTTTCATGGAGCTGTTGCTGGTTTGCTAACTTTTTTCTCCGCAATCGGTGGAACTAGTGGATCAGTGATTATTGGATATTTATTCCAAAAAATTGGAGGAAGTAAAGCGTTCTATTTTTCGCTGATTCCACTGGGAATTCTTGTTGTTGTTTTGTTTTTTATTAACAAATTAAATAAAAAAAATGAAGTTCTTACTTAATGTCGAACAGGTGTTTGAAGCGCTTTTGCTTCAAGAAGATACAGATCATGATAAAAAAATAACCAAAGATGATTTAGGTCCAAAAAAATTTGTTCTGGTAGATGAAAATACCAAGGAAGAACAAATTATTGAAGGTACCTATCACTTGTCCAATCTGCTTCAGGAATTGGCTGTGTTGAAAGAAAATGAAGAAATTTTCGGAGAAGTTGATTTGAATTATATTCAAGAGAATCCTGTGGAAAGAATTTCAAGGAAAATCAAAGAAGATTATTGGGAAGAACTGACCCGAACTATTGATAAAAAGGGGCTAAAACTAATTATTGAAGATGTAAAAACCTCCAATGAAGTAGCAACTCTTTATGTTTCCGAAAAAGATTCACAGGGTGTTGCTTATTTTAAAGAATTAGAAAAGGAGTTGAAAAACATCGAAGTGGTTGTTATGCCTTCAGTTATTTCTGAAGATTATGTAGCCACATTGGATCATAAGCCAGGGATTTTGGCTTTGGCCTTACAGAAAAAAGTATACAGTTTGCAAGGAGTTCCTTTTGTAGTGCCAGGAGGAAGATTCAATGAAATGTATGGCTGGGATAGCTATTTTATTGGAGTTGGATTATTGATTGATGGTAAATTAGACAAAGCGATAGCAATAGCTGAAAATTTTAAATATCAAATTCTGCATTACGGAAAAATTTTAAATGCCAATCGCAGTTATTACCTCACTAGAACACAGCCACCTTTGTATTCTTCTTTACTCGTTGCTATTGCCAAAGAAGGAAATGTCAGTCAAGACTGGTTGCAAAGTCATCTTGAAACAGTGATTTTAGAGTACAATACGGTTTGGATGGTACAAGGAAATAGATTGACTCCAACAGGATTGAACCGATATAAAGCGGATGGTGTGGGAATGCCTTTTGAGGTAGAACCAGGTCATTTTGATGATGTCCTGGAGCCGTATGCAATTAGATATAATTTGCCAATTAGAGAATTTGAAAAACATTATTTGGCTCGTACGATTACCAATCCAGAACTGGATTTGTATTTTGTACACGATCGAAGTATGCGTGAAAGTGGTCACGATACGACCAATCGCTTAATTAATACGTGTGCCAATTTGAATTCAGTTGATGTCAATAGTTTTCTGTACAAATATGAAAAAGACATCGAGAGTTTAATAAGGGATTATTTTGAAGGTTCTTTTACTGCAGGAAATATAATTTATACTCCCGAAGAATGGGAGACAAAAGCTGATTTCAGGAAAAAGAAAATGAATGAACTGTGCTGGAATGAAACCGCGGGTATGTATTTTGATTATGATTTTGTAAACCAAAAGCAATTTCCATTTGAAGCAGCATCAACATTCTTCCCGCTTTGGGCTGGATTATGCGATAATCATCAAGCGCAAAACTTAGTAGATAATGCTTTGCCTCTTTTTATGAAAATGGGAGGAATTACGGGAAGTACTCAAAACAGTTGGTTAGAATCGGATCCAAATGCTCCACAACGACAATGGGATTATCCTTTCGGGTGGGCCCCTCACCAAATGTTGTTATGGGAAGGATTGCTGAAATATGATTATAAAGATAAAGCACAAGAAATGGTTTATCGTTGGCTTTGGTTAATTACAAAAAATGCAGTAGAGTACAACGGAACTATTCCCGAAAAGTTTGATTTGGAAACCAGTTCTCATAAGGTTTTTGCAGAGTATGGAAATGTCGGGACCGAGTTTGATTATATTGCAAAAGAAGGTTTTGGTTGGGTAAATGCATCGTATCAACATGGATTGCAAATTTTGGATGGTAAATTGATTGAAGAATTGAATCAATTGACATCTCCAGATTTATTATTTGGGTAAATAAAATTTATTGTTTTTTTTGCTTTTTGTATATGATTTTTTTCTAAATTTAACTTTCTAAAATTCATCTATTATGACTGTAAATCAAATACTAAGCACAAAAGGAAGAGAGGTTTATTCTATTGTTTCAACTATTACTGTATTCGAAGCCTTGAGAGTTATGGGAGAAAAAAATATAGGAGCTATTCTTGTAATTGAAGATGGAGCTTTAAAAGGAATTCTATCAGAAAGAGATTATGCTAGAAAAATTGTTTTAAAAGATAAGTCTTCAAAGAAAACACCTGTAAGTGAAATCATGGAAAGTGATGTTGTGACCGTTAAGCCATCGGATAATTTGGATTATTGTATGGAATTAATGAGCAAAAGAAGAATCAGACATTTACCAGTGATTGAAAATGGAGAGATAATTGGACTTGTTTCAATTGGAGACGTCGTAAAGTCAATAATAGAGGTTCAAAAAGAGACCATAAAACATTTGGATTCCTATATTTCACAATAACAGTTAGTTAAAATTACTATAGAGTAGCTACATCATGTGTAGCTATTTTTTTTAGTTATAAATTACCCTAAATTTTAATAAAAGAAAGAGATAAAGGCTTCGGTTTTAAAGGAAGTCCGTTACCTTTGTGGATTAGAAAAAAAATAAAAAATGGATAAGAACAGTAAAAGAAGAGAAGCGTTATTGTACCACGCTAAACCAACTCCAGGTAAAATCCAAGTAGTCCCTACCAAAAAATATGCAACACAAAGAGATTTGTCTTTGGCCTATTCTCCAGGAGTTGCAGAGCCTTGTTTGGAAATTGCAAAAGACATAAATAATGTTTATAAATATACCGCTAAAGGGAATTTAGTGGCTGTTATCACAAATGGAACTGCCGTTTTGGGACTAGGTGACATTGGTCCGGAAGCTTCAAAACCAGTAATGGAAGGTAAAGGATTGTTGTTTAAAATATTTTCTGATATTGATGTGTTTGATATTGAAATAGGAACAAAAGATATCGAAGAATTTATCCAGACGGTTAAGAATATTGCACCTACTTTTGGTGGAATCAATCTTGAAGATATTAAAGCGCCAGAATCTTTTGAAATAGAGCGCAGACTTGTTGAAGAACTGAATATTCCAGTAATGCACGACGATCAGCATGGAACAGCAATTATATCTTCAGCAGCTTTAATTAACGCATTAGAATTAGCTGATAAAAAAGCGGAAGATGTTAAAATGGTTGTGTCTGGTGCAGGATCAGCAGCTATTGCTTGTGCTGATTTGTATGTTTTATTGGGAGTGAAAAGAGAGAATATCTTAATGTTCAACAGTAAGGGGCTTTTGACCAAAGACAATCCGTCTTTGTCTGAATTGCAATTAAAATATGCTATTGATGGTGCCTCGGTTAGTCTTGAGGAAGCATTAACAGGAGCTGATATTTTCTTGGGATTGTCAACTGCAAATGTAATGACACCTGAAATGTTATTGGCAATGGCAGATAATCCTATAGTTTTTGCTATGGCGAATCCAGATCCAGAAATTGCATACAATCTAGCTATTTCAACACGTAAGGATGTTATTATGGCTACTGGACGTTCTGATCATCCTAATCAAGTAAATAATGTACTTGGATTTCCATATATCTTTAGGGGAGCGCTTGATGTTCGTGCTACAAAAATCAATGAGGCTATGAAAATGGCAGCTGTAAAAGCACTTGCCGCACTTGCCAAAGAAAATGTTCCTGAACAGGTAAATATTGCTTACGGCGCTACTAAATTAGTTTTTGGTAGAGAATATATCATTCCAAAACCTTTTGATCCTAGGTTGATTGCTGTAGTTGCACCTGCTGTAGCTAAAGCTGCAATGGAATCGGGTGTGGCATTGAATCCGATAACTGATTGGGAAAAGTATGAGGAAGAGCTTTTGAATCGTTTGGGTAATGACAATAAAATGATTCGAATGATTACCAATAGAGCCAAAACTGATCCTAAGAGAATTGTTTTTGCTGAAGCGGAACAATTGGATGTTTTAAAAGCTGCTCAAATTGTTTATGAAGAAGGTATTGGCTTTCCAATTTTATTAGGAAATAAAGAAATTATTTTGGAGCTAAAGGAAGAGCTTGGTTTTGACGCTGATGTTCAAATTGTAGATCCGAAACTTGACGAAGAACAGGAAAGAAGAACAAGATACGCTGTTGAATTATGGGAGTCTAGAAAAAGAAATGGAATTTCGCTTTTTGATGCTGAAAAGTTCATGAGAGAAAGAAATTATTTCGCTGCCATGATGGTTAATACAGGTGAAGCCGATGCTTTAGTTTCCGGACATTCCAGAAGTTATCCTTCAGTTGTAAAACCGATGTTGCAAATAATTGGCAAGGCTCCGAATGTTTCTTTGGTAGCTACCACAAATATTATGATGACTAATCGTGGTCCGATGTTTTTGTCGGATACAGCTATAAATATAGATCCAACTGCAGAAGAATTGGCAAAAATTGCAGTAATGACAGCCAATACGGCAAAAATGTTTGGAGTAGAGCCTGTGATAGCGATGGTATCGTATTCTAATTTTGGATCTTCGGTGAATAAAAGTGCTTCAAAAGTGAAAGAAGCGGTAGCTTATTTACATGAAAATCATCCTGAAATTATTGTTGATGGAGAAGTTCAAGCTGATTTTGCTTTGAATCCAGATATGCTGTCCGCCAAATTCCCTTTTTCAAAATTAGCAGGAAAAAAAGTAAATACCTTGGTTTTTCCAAATCTAGAATCAGCAAATATTACTTACAAACTCTTGAAAGAGTTGAATAAAGTGGGTTCAATTGGACCAATCATGATGGGAATGAAAAATCCAGTTCACGTTTTTCAATTGGGTGCCAGTGTTGAAGAGATGGTAAATATGGCTGCAATTGCTGTAATTGATGCACAAGAAAAAAGCATGAGATTGAAAGTGAAATAGATTCAAAATACCCAGAGATTAAAGTTTGAGATTTTAAGGTTAAAAATGTAACGTGTTGGTTTATACTTAAAAGTGTAGTCCATTTAACGCAATACATTTGCCTTTTAATCTCAAATTTTTATTATATTTGAGCAGATAATTTATTATATGATAGCACATTTACAAGGGAAATTAGTAGAAAAATCACCTACAGATGTTGTGATAGACTGTAATGGAGTTGGTTATCACGTAAATATATCTTTACATACTTATTCATTACTGCCAAATTCCGATTTTGTAAAACTTTATACCTATCTTCAAATAAAAGAAGATTCGCATACTTTGTTTGGTTTTGTAGAAAAATCGGAAAGAGAAATTTTTAAAATGTTGCTGTCGGTATCCGGAATTGGAGCCAGTATTGCACGAACGATGCTTTCTTCTTTGGAGCCTAAACAAATTATTAATGCGATTGCTTCGGGAGACGTGGTTACCATTCAAAAAATAAAAGGAATCGGTAGTAAAACTGCACAAAGGGTAATTCTTGATTTAAAAGAAAAAGTGTTAAAATTGTATGATTTGGATGAAGTTTCTATGTCATTGAGCAATACAAACAAAGATGAGGCGTTATCTGCTCTAGAAGTTCTTGGTTTTGTTAGGAAAACATCTGAAAAAATCATTGAAAAAATTGTTAAAGAAGATCCAGAGGCTACTGTGGAGACAATAATTAAAAAAGCTTTAAAAAATTTATAAAAGACATTAGAAGCCTAATAGATATGCATAAAATTTACATTTTTTTGCTGGTGTTTTTTTGTGGTTTTGTATCGCAGGCTCAAGTGCAAGGTGTTGTTCAGGATACTATAAAAAAAGGATATGATGTTGGCGAGGTTCAGATGGCAAATCCTCAAAGTATTTTATCTGCCTATACATATGATCCTGTTACTAATACTTATGTCTATACCAATTCTGTAGACGATTTCAATATCAATTATCCTATTGTTTTAACCCCAGCAGAGTATGAAAAATTGATGCTAAAAGAATCGATGAATGATTATTTTAGTAAAAAGTTGGACGCTATAGATGGGAATAAAGCTGGAAGTGATGCTGCCAAAAAGGATTTGTTGCCTCGATACTATATAAAATCAGGACTTTTTGAATCCATTTTTGGAAGTAATACTATTGACGTAAAACCAACTGGATCTATCGAGATCGATTTGGGGTTACTGTATACCAAACAAGATAATCCAGCATTCTCTCCTCGTAATAGAACGAATACTTCATTCGATTTTAATCAAAGGATAAGTATGAGTTTGTTAGGGAAAGTGGGTACAAGACTTCAAGTTAATGCCAATTTTGACACTCAATCAACATTTGCTTTTCAAAATTTATTAAAATTAGAATATACCCCGGCGGAAGATGATATTGTTCGAAAAATTGAAGTTGGTAATGTTAGTATGCCATTAAATAGCACTTTGATTCAAGGTGCTCAAAGTTTATTTGGGGTAAAGACAGAATTACAGTTTGGGAAAACAACTGTTACGGGTGTTTTTTCAGAACAAAAATCACAGGCCAAAAGCGTAATTGCTCAAGGGGGAGGAACAATTCAGGAATTTGAAATGTATGGATTGGATTATGATAGTGACCGCCACTTCTTCTTGTCTCAATATTTTAGAGACAAATATGACGCTTCATTAAAAAATTACCCTTTTATTGATTCAAGGGTTCAAATAACAAGGCTGGAAGTTTGGGTTACCAACAAACAAAACCGGGTTAACACAACCAGTAATAATTTAAGAAACATTATAGCACTTCAGGATTTAGGGGAAGGAGAGTTAGCAGACGCAGATGGTAATCCAATAATTGGTAGACAGAATGAAGTAGTAGTGCTAAATCCTATACCTCCAGGTTTTTTTGTTGACCAACCAGGGTTGAAAAAATCTTATCCCTCAGATAATAAAAATAACCTTTATGACCCAGCTTTAATTAAGACCAATTCGGGTTATTTAAATAATGACATTCGTGAAATTGTAACCGCAAGTTCTGGTTTTTCACCTACAATTAGTGTTAGCGAAGGGCAAGATTATTCGAAATTAGAAAATGCCAGAAAGTTATTGTCTAATGAATATACTTTTAATGCCCAGTTAGGGTATGTCTCCTTGCAACAAAGATTGGGGAATGATGAGATTTTGGCGGTAGCCTATCAATATTCTATTGGGGACCAAGTGTATCAAGTAGGTGAGTTTGGAAATGATGGTGTTGAAGCAACAGTGGTAGGAGGGACTCAACCTTCTGATCAAACGATTGTTTCTCAGACTTTAATTCTGAAAATGTTAAAAAGTAGTTTGACAAATGTGTCGAATCCAGTTTGGAATTTGATGATGAAAAACATTTATCAAATACAAGGAGCATATCAGTTGCAGCAGGAAGACTTTAGATTAAATATTTTATATAAAAATCCATCGGCTTTAAATTATATAACTCCTGTTGATGGAAGTCCTTTTCCAGCGAATCCAACTCCTGAAAATACGGTAGAAAACACTACTTTGTTGAAAGTGCTTAATGTGGATAAGTTGAATTATAACAATGATCCACAAGCTGGAGGTGATGGTTTTTTTGATTTTATTCCTGGTTTAACTGTAGATCAACAGAATGGTAGAATCATTTTCACGAGTAAAGAGCCTTTTGGTGAATTGTTGTTTTCGAAACTGAAAAATGAAGGTTCTACAGAAGATTATAATGATGTAAATACCTATAATGAAAATCAAAAAAAATACGTTAACCCATACATGTACAGGGTCACTCAAGCGGGAGCTATTCAAAATCCCGAAGTAAACAAGTTTCTTTTGCGTGGAAAGTATAAATCTGTAGGCGGTGAAGGAATTGCGATTGGCGCGTTCAATGTCCCTTTGGGGTCAGTAAAAGTAACTGCCGCAGGAAGAGTGTTGGTTGAAGGTGTTGATTACAGCGTTAATTATCAATTGGGTAGGGTTCAAATTTTGGATCCGTCTTTACAGGCATCGAATACGCCAATTGAAATTTCATTAGAAAATAACTCTGTTTTTGGACAACAAACTAGAAGGTTTTTTGGAGTAAACGTTGATCATTTAATATCAGAAAATTTTATGGTTGGGGCTACTTTTCTAAATATGAAAGAAAAGCCATTTACACAAAAATCAAGTTATGGCCAAGAATCTGTAAATAATAGTATTTTTGGATTGCATGGAAATTTTTCATCACAAGTTCCATTTTTTACTCGTTTGGTCAATAAATTGCCGAATATTGATACCGATGTTCCTTCCAATATTTCTGTAAGTGGCGAGTTTGCTTATTTGATGCCCAATGCATCTGATGGAGATAAATTCCAAGGGGAATCCACTATTTATGTCGATGATTTTGAAAGTTCCCAGTCTTCTATCGATTTGCGTTCTCCTTACGCATGGACTATGTCTTCCACCCCAGAAAACAACACGACGAGTCCTTATAATTTTAATGGAAATTTAGATGGTCTGGATTATGGTTTCAAAAGAGCGAAATTAGCGTGGTATTCTATTGATCCTGTTTTTTATACTTCAAAACCATCAGGAGTAACAAATGATGATTTGTCTTTGAATTCGACAAGAAGGGTTTATAGTGAAGAGTTGTACCCATTGACAGACATTGTTCAAGGTCAGTCGCTTGTGGTTAGTACACTGGACATGAGTTATTACCCAAAGGTTCGTGGACCTTACAATAATTCTTCGGCTGTTGCTGATAATCCTAATGAAAATTTTGGAGGAATTGTGAGATCGTTAAGTTCTACCAATTTTGAACAGAGCAACGTAGAATATATTCAGTTTTGGGTTATGGATCCTTATGTAGGTGCGGGAAGTACCCCAAAGTCAAACACGGGGAAAGTCTATTTCAATCTTGGGGAAATTTCAGAAGATGTTTTGAAAGACGGTCGTAAAGTGTATGAGAACGGTTTTGGTCCAGATCAGGTTTTAGTAAAACCTCCTACAGTATGGGGAAATGCACCAGCCTCCCAATCATTAATTTATGCTTTTGATAATAATGAGGGCAATCGTACCAATCAAGATATTGGGCTGGATGGGCTACCTTCAAGTCAAGAAGGAGCAAAATATGATAATTATGCAGGAGAACCCGATCCGGCAGGAGATGATTATATTTATTATTTAAATACCTCTGGAAGTGTTTTAGACCGCTATAAAAATTACAATGGAGTCGATGGAAATTCAAATGTTAACATTAATTCGGCTAACAGGGGTTCTTCAACAGTTCCGGATGTTGAAGATGTGAATAGGGATAATACAATGAACACCATCAATGCCTATTATGAATACAGTGTTGATATGAAGCCGGATATGCAAGTTGGACAAAACTATATTGCGGATGTAAGAAATACAACTGTTACTTTACCGAATGGTAGTTCAACTGAAGCAAGATGGATTCAATTTAAAATTCCGATTTCACAACCAGAAAACGTCATTGGAAAAATTTCGGATTTTAGATCTATCCGATTCATGAGAATGTTTATGACTAAATTCACGGATGAAGTTACTTTACGTTTCGGAGCATTAGATTTGATAAGAGGTGAGTGGAGACGTTATACCCAAGCATTAGATTTTAATGATTTGAATGTAGACGACGATGGGACTGTTTTTGAAACAGCTTCAGTAAACATTGAAGAGAATTCAAGTAGATGTCCAATAAATTATGTGACTCCACCAAGTGTAAAAAGAGAGCAATTGTATAATAATAATACAGTTATCAATCAGAATGAGCAATCTTTATCGATGAGGGTTTCTGGAAATGGGCTTGAGCCGTTGGATGGACGTGGAGCTTTCAAAAATTTCAATATTGATATGCGTCAATATAATAAGCTTAAAATGTTTCTGCATGCTGAATCTTTACCGGAGGAGACAGCTTTGCAAGACAATCAAATGGTGGCATTCTTGCGTTTTGGAGCGGATTATTCGAATGATTTTTATCAAGTGGAAATCCCTTTGAAAGTTACTGTGGCATCTGCTTCTGGGGGGAAAGATTGCCCGCCGTTGAGTGCAGACTTAGTATGGCCATCAGATAATGAAATAGATTTGTCTTTGGAATTATTGACGCAATTAAAACTTAGATCTTTAAAGATAGATAAATCAACTTTGCCAGAAGATGGGATTTATTATTCTGATGATGATCCAAATGAAACTAATGGTGATGGAAACAGTAAACTGCGTTTAGGAATCAAGGGAAATCCCAATTTAGGTTTGATTCGAAACATAATGCTAGGTTTAAAAAGTAATGAACTTCATCAAGATATAAAAGGAGAAGTGTGGTTCAATGAACTTCGTTTGGCTGATATGGATAATAAAGGAGGTATTGCAGCTTTGTTAAACGTAGATACTAACTTTGCCGATCTGGCAACAGTTTCATTAACCGGTAATATCAAAAATTTTGGTTTTGGTACTATTGAACAAGGTCCTAATGAAAGAAGCCGAGAGGATATTCAACAGTATAATGTTGTGACCAATATTAATTTAGGCAAGTTTTTGCCTAAAAAATGGGGAGTTAAG
>NZ_DASTTN010000242.1:0-6564 GCF_035760125.1 Flavobacterium sp. | reverse complement strand
GATATCTCGTAATTGTTCCAAAGAATGGATTAGTTTTTCGTTGTCTCTTTGATGCAAACCAATACTTGGTTCGTCCAAAATATATAAAACGCCTACTAATTGTGACCCAATTTGTGTCGCCAATCGAATGCGTTGTGCTTCACCACCAGAAAGTGATTTAGAACTTCGGCTTAAAGCCAAATATTCCAAACCTACATTCATCAAGAAAGCCAAACGATCTTTGATTTCCTTAATTACTTCGGTCGCGATTCGTTTTTGTTTGTCGGATAAATGATGGTCAAGTCCTAAAAACCAAGCCGTCAAATCTGAAATATCCATATCGCACAACTCGGATATGCTTTTTTCGTTTATTCTAAAATAATTGGCTTCTTTTTTCAAGCGTGAACCTTCACAAACAGGACATTTTATTTCGTCCATAAATTCCTTGGCCCAACGCTTAATTGTTGTTGAACCACTTTCGTCGTGTTGGTTTTTTATGAAATGGGAAATCCCTTCAAAGTCAATTTTGTAGTCGCGTGCAACTCCCAAATCTTTTGAATTGATGGTGAATTTTTCTTTTCCACCATTCAAAATCATTTCCATTGCCTCGGAAGGAATTTTTTCTATGGCATCGGTTAATTTAAAACCATATTTTTCTCCTATAATTTCCATTTGTTTGAAAATCCAGGAAGACTTGTATTCGCCCAAAGGTGCAAATCCACCCGCTTTTATCGATAATTTAGGATTCGGAATGATTTTGCTAACATTGATTTGATTGACTGTTCCCAGTCCGTTGCAATTATCACAAGCCCCTTTTGGTGAATTGAAAGAAAATAAATTTGGTTCCGGATTTTGATACGAAATACCCGTTGTCGGACACATCAAATTTCTACTGAAATAGCGCACTTCATTCGTGTCCTGATCCAAAACCATCAATACATTTTCGCCGTGATGCATGGCTGTGTTGATACTTTCGGATAGACGCTTCTCGTTGTCAGGAGTATCTTCGATCACCATTCTGTCAACAACAATTTCGATATCGTGGGTTTTGTAACGATCTAATTTCATCCCTGAAACTAAATCTAGAATATCTCCGTTAACACGAACTTTCAAGAATCCTTGTTTTGTGATTTGCTGGAAAAGCTCGGCATAATGTCCTTTTCTCGCACGAATAACCGGAGCGAGAATATTGATTCGCTTTCCCGTAAAATCTTGAATAATCAAATCTTTAATTTGATCATCAGAGTACGATACCATTTTTTCTCCCGTATTGTAGCTGTACGCATCGGCACCACGTGCATAAAGCAAGCGTAGAAAATCGTAAATTTCTGTAATCGTTCCTACCGTTGAACGAGGACTTTTGCTTGTCGTTTTTTGCTCGATTGCGATAACAGGAGAGAGTCCGTCAATTTTATCGACATCAGGACGTTCCAAACCTCCCAAAAATTGTCTCGCATAGGCTGAAAACGTTTCCACATAACGCCGTTGTCCTTCTGCATAAATGGTGTCGAAGGCCAATGAGGATTTCCCAGAACCAGAAAGACCCGTAATTACTACCAGTTTTTCACGGGGAATGGAAACATCTATATTTTTTAGATTATGAACGCGTGCTCCTTGAACTTCAATCGTATTGTCTGTATCTAGCATAATTTTTGCAAAAAAGCAAAGTTACCATTTTGATTGATTCTTTTGATAGAACGGTATGGAAGTTTCTGTTAAAAAAGAATATAATTTTATTCTATCGTCATAGATTTTAATTTGGTTCTATAAGCTTCAAGCGCTACCGATTTTGATATAAAACCATAATACTTATCATCACTTATTACCGGAAGAAAGGCTTTTTTGGACGACTCAAATTTGTCCATAACAAGTTCCATACTATTGGAAGGATTGATAATAGCAATAGGCTGAACCATTATTTCTTTTATCAAAGTGTATTTCACCCTATATGGATTGAAAATAATCTCTCGAATATCATTAAAATGCACAATTCCCAATAAACGATTGTCGGTTGAAACTACAGGAAAAATAACTTGGTTGGAATGGGATATTAAATCAACCAATTTTTCAAGATTTTCATCTGGTGTAATTGTCAAATAATCAGTTTGGATGATTGAATTTGTGTCTAATGTTGAAAGTACGTTAGCATCTTTATTGCTCGTAAAAGCATGTCCTTTTTTGGCTAGATTCTTGACATCCAAAGAATGTTTTTCAAACCGTTTAGAAATAGCAAAGCTAATAGAAGCAACAATCATAAGCGGAATCATTAAGCCATAACCTCCAGTAATTTCGGCAATTAGGAAGATTGCAGTTAAAGGCGCATGAAATAATCCACTCAAAATACCTGCCATGCCGACCATAGTAAAATTACCAACCGGTAAATTGGTCAAACCTGTTAGGTTTAATAATTTTGAAAAGAAAAACCCAACATAAGAACCTAAAAATAGGGAAGGAGCAAAATTACCTCCATTACCACCACTACCTAAAGTTATTCCAGTAGCAAATGCTTTTAACATAAAAGAACAGGCTACAAAAACCAATAATGCCAAGTTGTTATTTCTTAATCCCCTAAAAAGGGTATTCTCCAACAACTCTCCAGGATCACTGCCAGATAAAGTCCGGATGCTTTCATAACCTTCACCAAAAAGAGTTGGGAAAATAAAGATTAAAAGGGCTAAAATAGATGCCCCAAAGAAAGCTTTTTTATAAGGCGAAAATCGGATGTGACTAAAAAAATGTTCTGTTTTTTGGAAATTTCGAGCATAAAACACAGCGACGAATCCTGTAAAGATTCCCAAAAAAACATAGTATGGAATGTTATGGTAATTAAACGTTTGTCTGCTTGTGAAATTTAATAAAATACTTTCGTCCAAAGCAATTGCCGATACTAAAGCTCCCGTGGCGGCAGCTATCATTATCGGGGTAAAAGCCGAAATACTGACATCAACCAATAAAACCTCAATAGCAAATAAAACTCCTGCTATTGGTGCGTTAAACGCAGCTGCTATTCCTGCAGCAACTCCACAACCAATAAGTAATGTTCGGTCCTTATATTGCAGTTTGTATCTTTGCGCATAATTGGAACCAAATGCAGCTCCAGTTACTACGATTGGACTTTCAAGACCTGCAGAACCTCCCAAACCTACAGTAAGCGAACTGGTCATGATTTGGGCATACATCTGTTTCTTCGGAATAATACTCGCTTTTTTAGCTACAGCATATAAAATTTGTGAAGTTCCCTTTTCAATAGTTCCGCCTAAAAATCGATTGACTACGAATACTGTTAGCATAATACCAATTACAGGCAACATTATTTTAAGAAGTCCTATCTTAAGAAAATTGGTATGAATAGTTACATAAGTCGCAAATGTAAAAACTGAGTGAGCAAATATTTTTAAAATAATAACAGCAAAAGCAGCAGATATTCCAACTAAAACACTTGATAAAAAAATAAATTGCTTCGGGCTTAAAGCAGATTGTGATAAAGCAAGCAGCTGTTCTATTTTTGAAAAAAACTTTTTAAACATTATCTCTTTAAAGTTGGTTTATCACAAAAATAAGCTTTTTAATGTAAAAAGAGAGAAACTATTCCATCAAAGACATAGCGTGTTTGGCAACAATTCCAAAATTATATCCTTGTGCTTCATCATAGCCTGCATAATTGATAGCAATAAGTTGACCACATTCATTAAATACAGGAGAACCACTGGCTCCATGTGTTGAAGTTACATTGTATTGCACACTTACACCGTCTGATTCTTTATTGATTTGGCCTTCATAAACTTGCACTTTTATACCTCTGCGAGTGTTGGCTAATTGCAATCCCATTGGATAGCCAATTAAAATTGCATTGGTTCCTGGTTTTATGCTCGAATCATCTTTTACGGCATCATCTAAATCAACAATATCAGAAACCGAAGCTGGTAAGCTTTCGCTCGTCAATTGCAAAACGGCAACATCTACTTCGTCACCATCTGCAATTTTAAATACTTTACATTGCAACCAATCGTCTTTTGAACCGTGTAATGCTACGCTTATTTCAACTGTTTTAGGAAGAATTTCTATATCCTCAAGATTTGTGTATGTAATTTGGCTAGTTATAGCTTTTTCTTCTGTTTTATTATCCGTTATTAAATCATTTACTTCACTGTTTACACTCGAAGAATCAACATTTGCAACTGGAGCGTTGTTTTCTGCTATAGCTTCTTCTTCAGAATAATCTCCTTCGCCTTCTTCATTATAATAGTCATTCCAGTGTGATTCAAGATAAGTTTTATAGTCTTTTTTATCAATGGAATCTGGCAAGATAGATGCGATGTGGTCTTTTAAATCACTAAAGTCTTCATCTTTAGATTCGGTATACTTCCAAGGTTCAGCAACGTGATGATTTGTAACTATTTTCCCATCCTCAGATACAAAAAATCCTGTTCCTGAAATTGTTTTTTCTCCTAGTGAACTATCGTCAACAGCTATTTGAAAAGGTTCAGATCCTTTGATTGAAATTTGCAAAGCATAAGTATGTTTGACAAGTACAACTGCATCTTTGTATTTTTCATAAATCTGGGTTTGATTATTAAGGCAGACAACTTCTTTTTTGTTGAATTTGGCCCAAACTCTTGGAATTATGATTAGCCCTAGAGCAAATAGGATTCCAATAATTAATGCTATTTTTTTATTTCTTGCTTTGTTATTGGTTTGCAATGTATTCTCGTTATTTTTTTCTTCTGAAGTTTGATTTCCCAACATTTTATTAAATTTTGAAAGCAAATTTAATAAAACAAAACGTACTAATTATGAGTAATTTTGCCTTAATTGAAGCTATTTTAATAAATTTATTTAAAAATCAGTAAATCAGATAATTGAGTTTTTTTTTCAAAAATGCTTCCTGGAAGAATTTGTTAATCGTAATTTCATCAAGTAGTTATTGTAGAAATGGTTGTGATTTAAAATGAGTAGCATAGAAATTATTTTATATTTTTCAATGCTTCTTTTTCGCTTAGTTTTTTTAGATTGGTAACTAATACAAAATTCTTTACTTCTTCGGGATTTGTTTTCGCATATTCCCGCAATGCCCATCCAATAGCTTTTTGTATAAAAAATTCGGTTGACGTTTTATGTCTCTCACAGATTGATTTCAGTAAATCAAAATTTGTTTTTTCTTTATAGCCCAACTGAAAAAGAATAGCACTTCGATTGAGCCACATATTCTCGGAATTTGAAAAATGATTAATAACATCATCTATCTCTAAAGGAAATTGCTGCAAATAGCCACCCAAAATAAATTTGGCAATAATATCTACACTATCCCACCAAGAGTTTGTGGTTATAAGTTTTTCTATAAGGTGAATGTCTTCTTTTATATAATTGTTTATCAGTTTTTTTATTAAAATTTCTAAGGCACAATAATGAAGTTCTCGTTCATTTTTTGAATACAATAACAATGCTATTTCTCTTGAATTATCGGAAACTTCTTTTTGATTTTCTGCCCAAATACTTTTAAAAATATGTCTTCTTTCTTCTGTTTTAATTCCAAAAAACTGAAAATTATTTTTCATATATTTTGACATGGCAGCAGCATTTTCGGCATTGCTGTTTTCTGTAAATACTTTTTCTAAAGAGGTAATAAAATTCATACAATAAAAAATCAATCGCAATATTAAAATTCTCTAATCTAAAATCCTGCCGCCTTATCATCACCTCTATAATCAGCGCCGCCTTCAATTTTGCCGTCAGGAAGAACCAAAACAGCATCTACTTTTCCAATTACAGGTGTTGTTTTTTCATTGATGATGTATCCTTTGGATTTTAATTTTTCAAAAGTGTTTGTGTCAAAAGTATTGGGTTCAAATGTAATTACATCCGGAAGCCATTGATGATGAAATCTGGGAGCATTTACCGCTTCCTGCATTACTAAATTGTATTGATAAACATTTAGTATTGTTTGCAAAACTGAAGTAATAATAGTAGATCCGCCAGGTGATCCAACAACCATAAAAAGGTTTTCATCTTTTTCGACAATTGTAGGCGTCATGGAACTCAGCATTCTTTTTTGTGGAGCTATGCTGTTGGCTTCATTTCCAACCAATCCAAACATATTAGGTTCACCGGGTTTGGTGCTGAAATCATCCATTTCATTATTTAGAAAAAAGCCCAACTCATCACAATAATACTTGGATCCATACCCATCGTTTAAGGTTGTAGTTGCTGCTATTGCATTTCCAAATGGATCCACGATAGAGTAGTGGGTAGTCTCTGTACTTTCATTATAAGTTACTTTTCCTTCCTTAATTTCAGAAGATAAAGTTGCTTTATCTAAATTAAAACTTGACATTCTTTGTTTTAAATAATCGTCAGCCAAAAGTCCTTTTAAAGGAATTTTTACAAAATCAGGATCACCGAGAAAATAGCTTCTGTCGGCATAAGCACGACGCTCGGCTTCCACAATCAGCTGAATTGATTCTGCCGAATTATGTCCCTTTTTAGACAAGTCGTATGGCTCTATCATTTTTAGAATTTGTGCCAAACAAATACCGCCGCTGCTGGGAGGCGACATTGAAATAACTTTCAGGTTTTTATATTTAAAAG
>NZ_DASTTN010000241.1:0-2673 GCF_035760125.1 Flavobacterium sp. | reverse complement strand
GCTTTGTTGGCTCCTTTGTCAAAACCGATAGGAGCCAGATTTAATTGTGTTGTTCTTTGGTCTTTATATCCAAAACTATCCAGTAATGTATTGAAAGGGTCTATTAAAAACAAGGAGGTATATCCTAAGACTTTTGAGTTTAATACTTTTTTATCGTGCTTTAAAATACTTTTTTTGGCATAGAAAAAGCCTTCACCTACCACAGAACCTAATACTGGTGTAATAATCAAATCTTGTTTGGATGGAATCTCTGCAAATGCTTCTATACCATATTCCCAAAAAAAGGTAGACATAAAAGCCGAGTATAAAAAAGATTCAAAAATATTAAAACCACTACTTCTGGCAGTCATATAATAAACTCCTCCAGAATAAGGATGTGTAATCCAGTTTAAAACCCAATCATCATTATCCCAAACTGGTCCTGCTTTTACATTTTGTTTCCACTTATAGGTAATTCCATTTTCTTTCATTGCTTCTTTATCCCAATTGGTTACACTTTCGGGCATGGAATAAAGGACACCAAAGGCAATTATAGCAGCTCCAAAATACATACCAGTATCATAACCTAATCTTCTGTAGTCTCTTTTGGCAGGAGGATATACTATTCCGTTTTGTTGTACTAATGTACTATCGGCCAATGAAAGTGTACTATAGTTGTAAGGAATTACATTTTCTGGACTTTCTTTTTGAGGAGTAGAATAGACAATTGTATTTTGTGGAAGGGATGATGGTAATTGATTCTGATAGTCTATCGACTGTTCTGCTTGTTGGGCAAAAACGGTATTTTCAGAAAGTAAAATTATAAAGGCGAATAAAACGGTTTTAAATAGATTCATTTTAAGATTTAAATGCTGTTAAAAAGATGCCCAAATATGTATTTGGATTAAAATTATAATTTTTTTTTGCTTTCATAACAGTTGAATTACAATCCCTTTGTAACTGAATTTGTTCTGTTTTCAAGCGGGGCAAATATAATTAATTAATAGGAACTAGGCGGGTATTTTTACATCTTAATCTTAAATTAATAATGAAGGTTTTTCAAGGATTGTGTGATTTATTCTCTATGTATAAATGTATTATTAAGTTAAACAATGATGAATTAGCAATATAGTAGGGAAACATTAATAAAGTTTAATTATGATTCTTATTGTAGATGAGTTTGTTGTTATCTCTAAAATATCTTGTTTTTAAATTTATTGGATTAATTAAAACGAATTTATGAGAATAGATTTGCAATCAAGCGAAAAGTGAAGCTTTTGAACAGAAATTTATCTTTATTATTGATAAGATTAGTTAATAATTGTACTTTTCACACCTAATTGAGTTAGTTAATATTTAAACTTTTTTTCTTTGAAGAATTTTGTACTACATCTTGTACTATTATTAGTTTTTTCTTTAAACGGTTTTTCGCAAGAATACTCCGTTAAATTTCTAGATATATCAGATGGTTTGTCTAATAATTCAGTCACGACAATTTATCAGGATAGTGATGGCTTTATGTGGTTTGGTACTTACGACGGTTTAAACCGCTATGACGGTTATAACTTTAAGGTGTACCGCAATAAGATTAATGATAAAAACTCATTGGCATTCAATACAATTTATCATATTGAAGGAGATTATAAAAAAAACATATGGGTTGGCGGTGCAAACGGTGCCTGCGTTTTTGATAAAAGAGAAGCAGTTTTTCATCCTCTTAATTTTGTTTCAAAAAATAATACCACTCAAATTTTAAAAGATGTAGTTCATCAGATTCGGTCAGTTTCTAAAGAGCAGGTATTGGTCGCTTCACAAAATTTCGGTTTGCTTATTTATGAGAACGGATCTTATACGGGAAAGTCTGTAGGTCTTGAACAATCTAATAAACTGCGGTTCAATTATAATGCTGCGGTTCTTGAAAATGATTCAAAAAACAGCCGCTGCTGGGTGTATGTAAGAAATGTGGGTATTTGCCAGTACAATTTCAATTCGAAAAAACTGAAGGTAGTGTATCCTTTAACAATGGAAGTAAAATGCATGAAACTTTCTGCGGATGCAGCTCTTTGGCTGGGAACAGATGAAGGTCTTTATTCTTTTAATACACAGACTAATTTTTTATCGTCTAATTATCTGCCGGTTAACTGTACGGTTTCGGATATTCGTATCGATAAGAAAAAAGAAATGTGGGTAACTACCGATGGACGGGGTATTTATAAAGTGATTGACCAAAGAAAAAAAGCGGTTCCATACCGTTTGGCCAAAGGCATACAGCTTGTAAAAAGTAATTCGATATGGAGTCTGCATGAAGACGTTTCGGGGAATATGTGGATTGGAACTTTGCGCGGCGGTATAAGCATGATAGCCAATAGCCCGAAATATTTTAAAAACATTCGATATAATGTAAAAGACATTGACCCTGCGGAAAATTTTATATTGTCTTTTTGCGAAGATGAAAAAAAGAATCTTTGGATAGGAACAGATGGAGCAGGTTTGAAATATTGGAACAAAAAAAACAATACCTATACCATCTACAGTACTGCGGCAGCTTCGGGGCATAAAATCAGCAGTAATTTTATCACAGGAATAATTAGGGATAATAATAATGATATTTGGGTGTCAACTTGGGCTGGAGGAGTAAACCGAATTAATTCTGCGACCAATACGATTACCCAGTTTTCATGTTATAATTCATTT
>NZ_DASTTN010000240.1:0-15169 GCF_035760125.1 Flavobacterium sp. | reverse complement strand
TGCTGACCGTTTTTGGAGCGATAAAAGGATTTTCTGCCAAGTAATGATATATTTTATCCGAGTAAACCAAAGCTTCCAACAAGGAGTTTGAAGCCAGTCTATTGGCGCCATGTAAACCTGTTCTGGAACATTCGCCACAAGCAAATAAATTCGCTATAGATGTTTTTCCATTGATGTCTACAACTATCCCGCCACATAAATAATGTTGGGCAGGAACAACGGGAATCCAATCTTTTTCAAGGTCAATACCTACTTTTTTGCAATGCTTATAAATCATTGGAAAGTGGTTTTTGAAACCTTCCATGTCTAAGTGCGTACAATCCAAATACACACATTCGTCACCAGATTTTTTAAGTTCCAAATCGATGCTTTGGGAAACAATATCTCTAGAGGCAAGGTCTGCTCTTGGATCATAAAGATGCATGAATAAATCCCCTTTCTTGGTTCTCAAGCGAGCTCCAAAACCACGAACAGCTTCGGAAATTAAAAATTTGGAACCAGCTGAAGTATCGAATAAAGCCGTTGGATGAAATTGTATAAATTCCATATCTTTGATTACAGCATTAGCACGATACGCCATTGCAATTCCATCTCCTGTCGCAATAATAGGGTTAGTGGTGTGTCCGTATAAGTGTCCAATACCACCAGTGGCTAATAAAGTAAAATCAGATTGATAAGTGATTACCTCATTTGTTTTTTCGTCAAGAGCATAAGCTCCTATACAACGATTGTCTTGTGTGATCAATTCCAGCGCGAAATGATGATCGAGAACAGTAATGTTTTCTTTTTGCATTACTTGTTCCAAAATGGCACGTTGAATTTCATGACCAGTTTGGTCTTTATGATGTACCACTCTATTTTCAGAATGGCCACCTTCTTTGCCTAAATCAAAAGTTCCTTTAGCATTTTTGTCAAATTGAGCTCCCCATTCAATAAGTTCTTTCAGTCGTTTAGGACCTTCGGTAACAACCATTTTAACTACGGTTTCGTCACATAAACCATCCCCGCAAATCAGAGTGTCCTCAATGTGTTTTTGATACGAATCTTCCGTTTTATCAGTAACAATTGCGATACCGCCTTGTGCGTATTTTGTGTTAGACTCGTCCGCGTTTGCTTTGGTAACAATGGTGATGGTTCTCTCAGGAAAACGATTGGCCATTTTGAGTGCAAATGTCAGACCAGCTACTCCTGAACCTATAATTAAATAATTGGTTGTAATCATTCTTAAGATAATTCGAGCATACGTTCGATAGGGATTAATGCTTTTTCTCTAATGTCGTCTGGAACATTAACTTCCGGAGTTTCATTTAGCAAGCAGTCATATACTTTTTGAAGGGTGTTCATTTTCATGTATCCACATTCGCTGCAAGCACAGGTATTATCCTCGTTTGAAGGTGCTGGAATCAGTATTTTATTAGGAACCTCCTGTTTCATTTTATGCAAAATACCAGCTTCGGTAGCTACAATAAATTTGTTGCTTGGATTGGTTTTTACATAATTGATCATCCCTGCTGTAGAACCAATGTAGTTGGCTGTTTTTAGGATATGAGTTTCAGATTCCGGGTGTGCAATGATTTGGGCATCTGGATTTTGTTTGTACAGAGCGATTAATTTATCTAAAGAAAAAGCTTCGTGAACCACACAGGAACCATCCCAAAGTAGCATTTCTCTGCCCGTTTGTTCCATCACATATTTTCCTAAATTTTTATCAGGAGCAAAAATAATAGGTTTGTCTTTTGGTATAGATTCTACAATTTTTACTGCATTAGAGGAAGTAACTACAATGTCTGTCAATGCTTTTACTTCGGCTGAGCAGTTTACATAAGTGATTACGATATGATCGGGGTGTGCTTCTGTAAACTCTTTGAATAAAGGAGCAGGACATGATTCGGCTAGTGAACAACCTGCTTTCAAATCAGGCAAAATTACTTTTTTAGTAGGGTTTAATATTTTGGCAGTTTCGGCCATAAAGTGAACTCCTGCGAAAAGGATAATATCGGCATCTACTTTCATCGCTTCTTGGGATAGTCCCAAACTGTCTCCTACATAATCTGCCACATCTTGAATATCGGACTCTTGATAATAATGCGCTAAGATTACCGCATTTTTCTCTTTTTTCAATTCCAATATACGTTCTTTAAGACTTTTCATTTTTTAAAAACTTTAATGGTGTTTTTTTTAATTGAAGATTAATTCTATGCAAATATAAGGTAAAACTTTGAAGCTACACGTTTCTAGAAGCTTTCTAAAAGTCTCAAAAAAAATGTTTTTGTTAAAAAATTGCCTTTGTGGTTTTTGCAACCCACAAATCTATTACAATATGTTTCTTGGGAGTATGACATTTATCAGTTTTTAAGCAAATTACTATCGTGATATTTGCATGAAAGTTTAATAAACCAATTTTATACCTATGACGACAAAAAAACAACTACATACTTTCCATATTCCAGTGATGGGATTGGCCTATACTATTGATAGTCCAATACGTGTGGCTCAATATGGAATTTCATCTGTTGTCTCTATTATAGATGACGATTTGATTGAAAGAATGAATGCTTTTTACAGCGAAAAATTCAAAATACCTTATCAGGAAATCACAGAAAAGATTCATGATTATCGTGCCGAACGTGTTACATCTTATTTGAATTTGATGGACACTATCGTAAAAGATAAATTTGAAAAATTCAAAGCAGAATTAGCCGAAAGCAAACAGGCTTTGGAAAATTATATTGCGATGTTGCCCAATAAATCGGAAATCAAAAAAGGATTGCAAGATTTAATCGACGACGGAATTGCTTTTAAAGATACCATCAAAAATTACCTTGAAGAGAATCTTTCCGCAGGTGAAATTGATGTGAATATTATGACCAAAGTGGATAAAGACAATTTCATTAAAAATGAACAATTACCTGTTGAGTTTAATGATGCACATGCTTCTCTTCGTGGTTTTGCCAATAGTAATTTGTCATCATCAGTGGTACTTTCTGCAGGGATGAATCCTAGATTGTATGCTTATTTTGAAAATTTTCCTGTTTTTTATCCAGATGTAAATAATAAGTTGCAGAAGAAAATTATCCTAAAAGTGAGTGATTTTCGCTCGGCAATGATACAAGGGAATTTCTTGGCCAAAAAAGGACTTTGGGTTTCGGAATACCGAATAGAATCAGGACTAAATTGTGGTGGACACGCCTTTGCCACCGATGGATATTTGTTGGGGCCTATTCTTGAAGAATTCAAACAAAAGAAAGAACAATTAATTCAATCGGCTCACGAGTTGATGGTAAAAGCTTTAGAAATAAAAGGATTGCATATTCCTGAAACTCCATTAGAATTAAAAATCACAGTTCAAGGAGGTGTTGGTACTGCTGAAGAACATGACTTTTTATTGGAACACTATCAAGTAGATTCTGTGGGTTGGGGCTCGCCATTTTTATTGGTTCCCGAAGCTACTTCTGTAGATGCGGAAACAAGAGCATTATTGGAAAAAGCCAAAGAAGACGATTTTTATTTGAGCCATATTTCACCTCTGGGAATTCCATTCAATGCGGTTAAAGGAACTACGAATGAGTTTTTTAAACAAAAACGTATTCAAGAAGATAAAGCAGGAAGTTCTTGTCCTAAAAAATTCTTGGCTCTGAGTAAAGAATATGGACCTAAAGGAATGTGTCCTGCATCTAAAAAATATCAAGATCTGAAATTGGAGGAATTGGATGCCGTTAAGGATTCGTTGTCCAAAGAAGCTTTTGATAAAAAGAAAAATAGCATTACTGAGAAAGCATGCCTTTGTGTAGGTTTGGCCAATGCTTCTTATCTTGAAAATAACATCAAAATTAAAGGGCAATCCCAAGGAGTGGTTATTTGTCCAGGTCCTAATTTGGCTTATTTTGACAAAGAAGTTTCGCTTCTGGAAATGGTGAAACACATTTATGGAAATACTTCCGTACTTGGAAATAAAGAACGTCCAAATGTAATTATCAATGAATTGAAAATGTACATGGATTATCTGAAAAATGAAATCAATGAATTTTCAGAACAAATCACAGCAGCCCAAACAAAGAAGCTAAAAGCTTTCAAAAGTAATTTGAATGAAGGGATTGAATATTACCAATCATTAATTGCTTCAAATAATTGGTTTGAGAAAAGCAAATTAAATATCGAAAATCAGTTGAATCAATACAAAAAAGAACTCTTAGAGCTTTGTATCCCCGAACAAGTAGCAATAGCAGTTTAAGTAATTGAAAAAGGCTTGATTTAATCAAGCCTTTTTTTTGGATTTTAGTTTAAACCTTATCAATAATGAGTAGCGCACAGATAGCAATCAAAAATACTATAAACCAGAATATTAAATGTGTCAATAGTGTCAAAAGGAACGTTTTTGTTTTTGATAAATAATTAAAAAATTGCACATTGGTCCAAAAATACAGAACGAAATCAATGAGCATGAGCGTTTTGGTTACTTTGTCGATAGAAGGAGTTCCGCTAAAATGGTAAAGTATTGGGATAAATAGTATGGCGACGTATAATTTTTGTGACGCTTTGTAAGTGTTAAGTACAAAATATTCGATAAAATTATAACCTTGTTTCCTAAAACAAATAGCAGTGCCAATAGTATGTAAAGGAATAAATGCCAACGTAATCCAAGCAAAATGTGAAATCATCCATTCTTTAAGTTGATCAATATCAATGTGATAATTTGGAATTGAATTTTGTTCCGTTTTTACAAATACGTCGATATGAAACAAATGGATTAAAGCGATATAAGCTGTTGCCAAAACCACTACCAAAGAAATTGGTTTGAAATGTTTCACCCTTTTCCCTTCTATAAATTCCCGAATTGAATGTCCTGGCCTGGTGAACAACTGTTTGGCTGTGTAGGTTATTCCATTGTCAAAATGGAATAATCCATGCTGAATATCATGCCATAAAAAGTGTAAGTTTATAGGATGAGTCTCAGCAGTTTGCCCACAATTACTACAATAATGTCCCTTAAAAGTTTGATGGCAGTTTTTACAAGTGATATTCATTTTCTATCGTTTTTTAGTCTTTGTAAAAAAGTAGAAGCACAATCTTTTTTAAGTAAATATAATTGATTTATTAAAGAGTTTTAAAAATAGTATAATGGCAATTAGCTGTTTATTAATCTTTAAAAAGTGTTTCTCCTTTGACTAACCAAGCAAAACCAAAACTTTCAATAGCCAAGGTTTCCATCCAAAAGGTCAATGGGAATGTTTTAAAATAGCTTGGATGGATTATTTTAAGTGAGCCAGCAAATAATATTAGCAGAGCAAAAAGCATCAAAACTCCGCAAGTTCTGTAAATTCGGTTTCGAATAGTTTTTTGTATTCCTCTTTCGCTCGGTGATTTGTTTGATTTAGTAAACAAAAAGAATGACATATAGGATAAACATAAAAAAAATAATGCTGCAGCCGAATAATGAAAATACATTCTGAAATGGCTTACAGGCAAAAAGGTAACTGAGTATTTTGCCACTGGATCACAACATTCTTTGGT
Organism: Flavobacterium sp.; assembly: GCF_035760125.1. GTDB lineage: Bacteria > Bacteroidota > Bacteroidia > Flavobacteriales > Flavobacteriaceae > Flavobacterium. The sequence goes on along the minus strand of NZ_DASTTN010000240.1, from coordinate 9,658 downwards.
GATATTATTTGTTGGAAATAAAACCACCAAGAGCGCAAAAAATCCTGCGAATAGGGAAATATAGAAATCAACAGGTTCTTTGCCTTTGTAAACAATCAGAAAAAATGCCAATAGACTTAAGATTATTACAAAAATACCACTCACTCGCGTATAGTAATAATGGCTAATGGATTCTAATGGATGCTGTAGTCCATTATCAACGTATAGGAATAAAAATAAAAGTAAAGGCATCGCCATTCCCAAAACACCAATAATCTTGTGGAGAGTCAAACTATTGGTGAGCCAGATAGTGTTTTTTTCTTCGTAATCTACTTTTAAAAGAGTGGATAAGTTGGATTCCTTAGATTTATTCATGATAATTTGGGTTTAAGATCAGATACTTAAATAAAACATCATGTAAATATAAGTTTACTTTTTTTAGTATCGCAAAAAAGTATCTCCTGTCTTAATTCCCAATGCTAATTCCTCTAGATTTGTATTTTCGAGCATAAAAGCCAATTCATTTCGGATGGATTTGAATTTCTCATGCATGGGGCATGGGTGGTCTTCAGAACAATGGGTAAGGCCTAAGCCACAGCCCGTAAAAACGCGGTCGCCTTCCAGGGCATTTACTATTTGTGCCAGTTTGATCTCTTTCATCGTTTCCCTGGGGATTTCAAAACCACCACCAACTCCTTTTATAGAATTTATAATGTTGTCTTTCGATAATATTTGAAGAATTTTAGCCGTAAAAGCTTCGGGGGAATCAATTTTTTTGGCAATGTCTTTGAGTCCAACTCTTTTGTTCTGATAGGATTCAGAAGCTATGAAAATTGTGGCTCTAATGCCGTATTCGCAGGTTTTGGAAAACATAATCGGTTTTTTACAAATTTAATAAATAAGTTTTATTCTCTATATTAATAACCATAAAGGTTTAAGTCTTTTTAATCAAAATTCTCATTTTTTGGGCGTGCCCCTGCGGGTCGGGTTTTACGTTCCCGCTTTTTTTATCCCGAAAAAAAACGGGACAAAAAAAGAGCTCCACTTCAACCCCTCACGCGAGCAACTGCTAGAAAGAAATTGCCGCAAACCCAAGAACTTTACAAAATTAAAAACCTCCAAAACGCACAAAAGAACCAAAAATAAGCATCAAAACACCAATAAAGGTGACAGATAGAATATGAAAAGTCATTTCGGGCAATTTATCAGAACTGTTTTTTAATTTTGGCAATACTCGGAATTGTGCGCTCAATGCAAAAAGCACGGTCAGCAAAAGCAAAAGCAATTTTGTTGAAACGACTTTTTCTATTGGCGTATCAAAATGAAACCAATATTCGATGCTGACGCCATATTTATAAGCCATCATAATTCCGGTGATTACCAACAAGACCAAAGCAGTCATTCCAACTGGTTCGTACTTTCGCTCATAGTCGAGGATTATATTTTGATTTTTGTCTTTTAGGGCTTGTGGTAAATGAGCAAAGACGAGCAATAAATGACCGCCCACCCAAATGGTAGCACTCAAAAGATGGATGATTAACAATAAATGATGGCTCATATGATTTTTGGTTTAAATTTAAAAATACCAATTGTCAGCATCAAAAGCCCTGTTGGCAAAAAGATGCTTAACAAAAATAAATTTTTATAATAATCCGGAAATGACACATTATTCAAAAACAGCCAAATACCTTGAAGGAATAAAAGAATTTCGGTAGCCACAAATCCCAATAAAAATAGGATTGTTCCCCATTTTTGAACGGCGTTTTTAGAGTTTAAAAAACCATTTTGAAAAGCAAATCCAAACAGAAAACCAGTGATAATACCCAACATGGTCAGGTGGATGTATCCAATGACAAAATTCCGAATCTGATGGGATACTTGTGCCAGTTCTGGAACCAAGACAACCATTTGAATGATAATTTTTAAGGCTAATGATAGCAGGGCAAAGCGGTAAACGATTTTTTCTAATGAAGACAATGGGGCGAAGAACGTCAGTAATTGAGTTTGAATAAACTGTATAAAAAGTATTGCCGAAAATAATTGTATTACAACCCCAATTACATTTATCCAATAAAAAATAGGATTCGAAAGTGACCAACTCACTGGCAAAGCCAATGTTAATACGGTTCCGATAATGAATAAATTATAGAACAAACGGAACTTCTTTTCGTCGATATTTATTTTTGATTGCTTGAAAAATAAGGCCAAAACAGCAAACATAAACCAACCGTTAAACTGAAAATGAAGGAAAAACTGAATAGCGATTTGATAAAAGGCACTTGCTTTTCCCAGTAATCCTACTGCCGGACCCAAGCACCAAACGCCCAATGTGGAGAATACCATGAAAAATAAAGCCGTTCGTAACATCCTTCTTTCGGGGAAAGTGGCAGGTTTGGCATCTTTCCAAATTAAATAACAGAAATAGTAACTGCAAAAAATATGCAAAGTAGAAAAGAGAATAGACACAAAAGCATATCCTTGTGCCGGAAAATCAATCATCATGCCAACTACGGCGAGTTCTGTTACCCAAAATAATCGATTATAAATGGTTTTTTGTTGAGCTTCTTTTGGAACAAAAAAATGAAAGATCAAACAGTACAGCATCAAATACACCCAGCCTAACATCGCTACATGCGAATGGCCATGCATCAAAAACTGAAAATTGACTCCTTCAATCGGGGAAACATACATCCATCGAAGCAATAATCCCATTAGCGAAGCAATAAAAAAATTAATGAAGCAAATTAATATCCAATGTTTTCTCATTGTAGATTTTGGTTATTCTTGTTTTGTAAAAAAGTGGTCTAAAAACGGATTAAGATTTAATTTTAGGTCCAAAAATTAGCGTCTTCATTTTCTATAAAAGCTTCCTTGGAATGAATTTCTTCAATTGTTTCCATTTGTGCTTTTGTGGCCGATTTTTGAATTTCAGCAAATAAAATACGTTCTTCGAAACGAATATGTGCTTCGAGTTCTTTCTCGATGCATTTTAAATTTGTTTCCAAATCCGAAGTGGCTTCGAATAAATCGTTTAAACGTCTGTGTTCTTTCAATGCCTGTTGAATATGTTCATTGTCTGCTTCTAGAATTGTGAAAATGTATTTTTCTTCCAATTCAAAATGCGTTTGCAGATGGTTTTGATAAAACCAATTAACATATTCCTTGATGCGTTTCAGTTCGATGTTTTTCGCCATTCCGGTTTTAATTTTCCAGCAAAGAAGTAAACCATGGTGATGGTCGTGACTAAATGCTTTTAATTCAGGAGCTCTTTTTATAGGTGTAGTTGATTTCATTTGATTAAAATTTCAGCGTTTTCAGCATTATAAAAATAATACATTTGCTTTTAGGGACTATCCTCTAAAATGTACTTTAATTTTTTGAGTTGAAATATTTTCGTTTTCCAATTCTTTGTACGAATGTCCCAGTTTTTCTATTGTAGGGGCGCCATTCACAAAATGTTGGATATAATAATTTCCCACATAACCTACTTTTTCTAAATAGGTAATCATCTGTTGAATATCATTTTTCTTTAATAATTCAGAATGCACTGTTGTGCGTACTTCAAAAGAAATTCCACTTTGAAGCAATAAAAGTAATGACTTTTCGAAGGGAATAAAAAGTTTCGACTGCGTTATCTTTTCGAAATTCTCATGCATTGCCTTAAAATCAAGCGCTACATAATCAATAAGTTCTTTTTGAATGAGTTCTTTCAGAACCTCGGGTTGGGAACCATTGGTGTCAATTTTGATTAGGACTCCCATTTTCTTGACTTCGGAGACAAACGAAATACTCTTTTTATGCAACAAACACTCGCCACCACTAAAAACGACCGCATCCAGTAACTGTTTTCTGCTTTTCAGGAATTCAAGTGCTTTTTCAAATGAGATAGTTCCTTTTCCAAAAACAATTTCGGGATTGTAACAATAAAGACACCGCATATTACAGCCTGCAAACCAAAGTATGCAAGCTGATTTATGTGGGTAGTCTAATAAAGTAAAAGGGGTTAAGCTATAAATAGGTTTAGCAACACTTTCCTTCTGTAAAATGAGTTCGTTGTTTGTGTTCACCTTTTTTTCCTATGTTAAAACTTTCTACGGGTCTGTGATAGCCCATTACCCGTGTGTACACCAAACACTTGGTGCGTAATTCTTGATTTTGCTCTAAAATCTGATTGGTTGTTAGTTTCATGTTTTTTATAGTTTAGTTGGGTTATGAGTTCAGAGAGTTTAGAAGTTTATAGAGATTAAAAGAAGCTAAACTTCTAAACTTTTTTATAGTTCAATGAATTTTGCTTTTTCCTCAATTATGATTTCGTCACATTTTGGACAATATTCGTGTTCTCCATTCAAATAGCCATGTACTGGACATACGCTAAACACTGGCGTTACGGTAATATATGGCAATCTGAAATTCGTGATTACTTTTTTGACAAACTGTTTACAGGCTTCTGGTGAGCTTATTTTTTCACTCATGTACAAGTGTAAAACTGTCCCTCCAGTGTATTTGCACTGTAATTGATCCTGTAGCATCAAAGCTTCAAATGGATCTTGTGTAAAATCAACGGGAATTTGAGAACTGTTCGTGTAATAAATATTTTCTTCTTGTCCCGCCTGAATAATATCATCGAAACGTTTTTTGTCTTCTTTGGCAAAACGATAAGTTGTTCCTTCGGCTGGTGTTGCTTCCAGATTGTATAGATTTCCGGTTTCTTCTTGGAATTCTTTCATTCTTTTGCGAATATGATCCAGTATTTCAGAGGCAAATTCAATACCGGTTTCAGAAGTTACATTGTCTTCATCATTGCTAAAATTTTCAATCATTTCATTCATTCCGTTGACACCAATAGTCGAGAAGTGATTTCTGAAATGTTCTAAATAACGTTTGGTGTACGGATACAATCCTCGGTCATACATTTCTTGGATAAATACTCTTTTTTTCTCCAAAGTCGATTTGGCGATATATAAAAGTGAATCCAATTGAGTGTATAATTTCTCTTTATTCCCTTTGTTCAAATAACCCAAACGGGCCATGTTGATGGTTACCACACCAATGCTTCCAGTCATCTCGGCACTTCCGAAAAGACCATTTCCACGTTTTAATAATTCACGTAGATCGAGTTGCAAACGACAGCACATACTTCGTACCGCATTGGGCTTATAGGCATTTTCATTTTCAATTTGATTACCATTTTCATCCAAAATATATTGACTTCCTATGAAATTTTGAAAATAGGACGACCCAATTTTGGCTGTATTTTCAAAAAGCAAATCGGTATTTTCTCCATCCCAATCAAAGGCTTCGGTGATATTTACCGTTGGAATCGGAAAGGTAAATGGTTGACCGTTGGCATCACCTTCAGTCATTACGGTATAATACGCTTTGTTGATGAGGTTCATTTCTTTTTGAAAATGCTCATATCGCAAGTCGGTTACTTTGGACACACCTCTTTTTTTAGCTCTAATTAATAGATCAGAGGTAGTGTTGTTTTCAAAAATATGATAATCGTTTTTGGTCGGAATTTGTGTTTTTAAATCGTCCGGAACAATCCAATCCAGAGTGATGTTGGTAAAAGGAGATTGTCCCCAACGCGCTGGGACATTGAGGTTGTAAACAAAACCTCTGACTGCTTTTAAAACATCATCAAATCCTAAATTATCTTTAAAAACATAAGGAGCCAAATAGGTGTCAAATGAACTGAAGGCCTGAGCTCCTGCCCATTCGCTTTGCAAAATCCCTAGAAAATTAGCCATTTGGCCTAAAGCTTCCCTAAAATGGGAAGGTGGTTTACTCTCCACACGACCTCTCACACCATTGAAACCTTCGTTGAGCAACACACGTAAACTCCAGCCCGCGCAATAGCCCGTTAAGCAATCCAAATCATGAATATGGATGTCACCGTTGCGGTGCGCATAGCCTTCCTCTTTGGTATACACTTTATCCAGCCAATAATTAGCAATTATCTTTCCTGCCACATTGTTGACCAATCCAGCATTAGAATAGGAAGTATTGGCATTGGCATTGATACGCCAATCGGTTTGTTCTATGTATTCTCGAATAGTTTGTGTACTGTCTACATAAGTGGTGTCTTCATTTAATCCGTTAACATGTTCACGCTGTAACTTTCTGGTGTGGCGAAACAACATGAAAGAGCGCATCACATCAAAGTATTGCTTTTCGTATAGCTTCTTTTCAATTAAATCCTGAATCTCCTCAACAGACCATATTTCTTCGCTTTCGAGTTGGATGATGATACTGTCAAAAACACTTTCATCAACAACTACAGAGACGCTCTTGAAGCTTTTTTCAATTGCATCCTTGATTTTATAACTTTCGAATGGTTTGTATTTTCCATTTCTTTTGATGACGTAATTTCCCATAGTTGTTGGTTTTTAGTGTTAATTTTGGTTATGATTGAGCTGAAAATTCTTTTTCAAGCTTGGTAGCTTTTGGAAATAAAATATTATTTTCCAAATGGATGTGTGTGTGTAAATCGGCCTCAAATTCTTGAAGCATCGCAAATGTTACTTTATAGGTATTGCATCCATCTGCAGGAGGTGTGTAATTATTGCTTAATTCCGCTATTTTTCTAAAACGTTCTCCTTCGGCATCGTGTTCGTGCATCATCATGGCAATTGGATTTTCTACGGTTCCAAAATGAGGCTGTTCAATTAATTCATCTGAAATTGTGGCGCGAACCATTTTTTTGATAAAAGGGAACAAAATCAGCTCTTCTTTTTTCATGTGTTGAGCTAATTCTCCAGCACAACCTTTAAACAAATCATTAATCTCTAATAATTCAGGATGATTGGCTCCATGCACTCTGCTTAATTTGTCTAAAAATTGAAGTAGGATAGGTGTTTTTTCTGAAACATAACGATGATGAGTTTTCTCAATATAATCAGCTAATAAATCAATTGGCCATGCATTGTAATCGATTCCTGAATCGCTTTTTGATGATAAAACAGCTTCAATTTCTTGTAATAAATCATTAGGATTTACAGCTTTTTTCTCACATGCTTCTTCAATACTTCTATTGCCATTACAACAAAAATCAATGCCATATTTTGAAAATAAAGCTGCTGTTCTAAAGTCTTTTGCTACATATTCACCTATTGTGATTTTCTCTAAAGTTTCCATAGTGTTGTTTTTTATAATTAAAATTTAGAATACAAAAATAGGTAGTATTTTAATAAAAGACAAATTTATCCTTAATTAAATATATTATTTTTTATTTTGTATAAATAATTGAAAAAGAAATGAATGAGATTTGGGAATCTTCTTTTTTTGACTTTATAATTTTACGATTATTTGAAAAATCAGAACATGATTTTTATCATATTTCGAGTATGACTTAAGAACATTTTGTTGTTGAAAACTTATTAAGCAACAGTTTTTAGGGTTTACTTATATATAGTACGGATTAAAAAAATAATAAATATTTTATTTGAAATAAATGATAAAAAATTAAATAAAAGACAAAAATATCCTTTATATTTGCAAAACAATAAAAGACAAAAATATCCTTTATTAAAAAACAAAATTATTAACTAACAAAAAACAGATTATTATGCTTTCAAAATCACAAGCACGAGCATTTTTTCTGGGAGGAACTTTGGTAACCTTTTTAATCTTTATAGGATTGACTGTTTATTCGTTTATGCCCAGAAATGATCAAACCAATTACAAGGCTATTGACAAACAAGTAGTGAGAGGAAAAGAAATTTGGGAACACAACAATTGTATGGGTTGCCACACCATTATGGGCGAAGGAGGCTATTATGCGCCAGAATTAACCAAAGTGATCGACCGAAGAGGGGAAGGATACGTCAAAGCAGTATTGATGTCACCAGTGCCTTGGGCACCAAACGGACGAAAAATGGTGGTCTATAATATGAATGAGAAAGACGCCGATGCTGTTGTGGCGTATTTAAAATGGATTGGAAAAATTGATTTGAATGGGTTTGACCGCATCGTTTCTCCTTTAGCTAAAGAAAAATAATTAAAATTTTTAAATATGAAATATAAATCACAAAAAGTAGCCTACTGGTTTTTTGCACTGTGTATGCTATTGTTCTCACTGCAGATTGTCTATGGTTTTATCATGGGCTTTGATCGAATAGGAATACAGGGCTTACACGATGTAATTCCTTTTAATGTTGCTCGAGCAGTACATACCAATTTATTGGTCGTTTGGTTGTTAACCGGTTTTATGGGAGCGGCCTATTACATTATTCCCGAAGAGGCACAACGCGAATTAATCAGCGTGAAATGGGCATACATACAGTTAATTTCTCTTGCGGTTGTTGGTGTAATTGCAATTATTGGGTTTCACTTAAACCACTGGGAAGGCAGAAAATTTCTTGAGATTCCTAGGGAGCTTGATTTCTTGGTTGTTATTAATGTTCTATTATTTTTAGGATTGATTTTAGGAACATTATTCAAAGGAAAACGCAAAACCACAACCGCATTGGTATTAACTATGGGATTGCTGTTTGCGGCCTTATTGTATTTACCTGGAATGATTTGGTTTGACAGTCAGGTAATGGATTCATTCTTCCGTTGGTGGGTGGTTCACTTGTGGGTTGAAGGTGTTTGGGAATTAATTATGGGAGGTATCCTTTCGTATTTATTAATCAAATTGACTGGCGTTGACAGAGAGGTAATCGAAAAATGGTTGTATGTAATTGTTGGACTGACTTTCCTTTCGGGAGTTTTAGGAACTGGACACCATTATTATTATATAGGTGTAAACAAAATTTGGTTAATTGTTGGTGGTATTTTCTCTGCGCTAGAACCTTTGGCTTTCTTGGCAATGGCTTTGTTTGCTGTGAATATGTATCGTAAAGGCGAAAAAAGCCATCCTAATAAAATAGCTCTATTCTGGACAATTGGTTCTTCTATAGTGTCTTTTGTTGGAGCTGGATTACTTGGTTTTGCGCACACTTTGCCACAAACCAATTTGTATACTCACGGAACTTTAGTAACTGCTATGCACGGACATTATGCCTTTTGGGGCGCTTATGCGATGATTGTTTTGGCGATTATCAGCTATGCATTACCGAATTTAACTGGACGAAAAAGATACCAAAGCGCAACAGGAATGGCTGCTTTTTGGTTGTCCAATATCGGAATGTTAGGAATGACAGTTGCTTTTGGAGTAGCCGGAGTGGTGCAGGTTTATTTGGAGCGAAAAATGAAAATGGAGTTTATGGTCGTGCAAAACGAAATCAGCATTCACTTCGTGGTATTGTTGATCTGCGCTACAATGTTCGCCACAGGAATTGGTCTGTTTATATTTGATTTCTTTAAATATGGACGACCAACCGATGAAGCTTTAGAAATAAAATAACTTACTAATTCAGCCTTTTTTAGCCGGAACGTTTTGACAACAGTTTTTGAATTTCCATTTCCATAAAAACGATTGTTTTACGTTTCGGTTTTTTCAAAAAAAATTAAAAAATATGTTAGTAGATACTTTAATACCCACACCTTATTATCATGCCGTAGGCAAAGAAATAGAAGTCTTTGAACATTCCTATAAAAATAAAATTCCTTTTTTATTGAAAGGCCCTACCGGAACAGGAAAATCCCGTTTTGTGGAGTATATGGCGCATCGATTTGAGAGAAATTTAATTACGATCAGTTGCCACGAAGAAACTTCTTCTACCGATTTGATTGG
>NZ_DASTTN010000239.1:0-5292 GCF_035760125.1 Flavobacterium sp. | reverse complement strand
AAAATTTTTTCTAAAAAGAAAGTATTTTAATACCAAAAAGCAGTAGATTACAGATTACAAAATATAAGTACAAAAGAATAACCACATTTTATTAATTTTTTAAAACAACTATTTACTCATGAGCCAGAACCTTGCTTTTGCGGATTACGCAGTATTTATTATTTATTTTGTCGTGGTATCCACTTATGGATACATGATTTATCGCAAGCGTGAAAAAAACGAGCACGATGCCAAAGCTTACTTCCTTGCAGAAGGAACATTAACTTGGTGGGCTATCGGAGCTTCATTAATCGCTTCAAACATTTCGGCTGAACAATTTATTGGGATGAGTGGTGAAGGATTCTTTTTAGGAGTCGCTGTTGCTGCATATGAGTGGATTGCTGCTATTGCTTTGATAATCATTGCGATTTGGTTTATTCCTGTTTATTTGAAAAACAAGATTTATACCATGCCTCAATTTTTGAAAACAAGATATAACGAATCTACAGCTTTAATTATGGCTGTTTTTTGGTTGTTTTTATATGTTTTTGTGAATTTGACTTCTATTTTATACTTAGGGGCTGTTGCCATCAACGGACTTGCAGGTGGTGAATATCTGCATGCAATTATGATTGGTTTGGCTGTTTTTGCTTTGCTTATCTCTTTGGGAGGTATGAAAGTGGTAGCTTATACAGATGTAATTCAGGTAGCGGTTTTGATCATTGGAGGATTAGTTACTTCGTACATTGCTTTGACTACAGTTGCTCACTATTTTGGTTTTGGACAAGACGCAATCGCTGGTTTCAAAGTATTGATGGAAAAAGCACCAGAGCATTTCAAAATGATTATTCCAAGACCAGAAAGTACAGTAGCAAATGCAACTACTTCTCAATTGGAAATCAATAAGTATCTTACTTTTCCAGGGATGATGTCTTATTTAGCGGGTATTTGGATTATCAATCTTAACTATTGGGGTTGTAATCAATACATCACTCAAAGAGCATTGGGTGCTGATTTACAAACGGCTCGTACTGGTATTTTGTTTGCTGGTATGTTGAAATTATTAATGCCTCTTATCGTAATGTTGCCAGGTATTGCTGCTTTTGTTTTGTATGAAAATGGACATTTGCCACAATTAGTTGGAGGAAAAGATGGAGCTTATTCTGCGATGTTGACGTTTCTTCCTACAGGTTTGAAAGGATTGTCTGTGGCAGCTTTGACAGCAGCTATTGTAGCCTCTTTGGCAGGTAAAGTAAATAGTATCTCTACTATTTATACTTTGGACGTACACAAAAAGTACATCCAAAAAAATGCTACAGATAGAGCTCAGGTAAATATTGGGAAATATGCTGTTTTTGCAGCAATGGTTCTTGCTGTTATGTTTACTTGGAATGACTTGTTAGGAATTGGTGGTGTGGGTGGTTTCACTTACATTCAAAAATATACTGGATTTATTAGCCCAGGGGTATTTGCAATGTTTATTCTTGGGATGTTCTGGAAAAGAACAACTGGTACAGCTGCAATTGTTGGTGTGATTTCCGGTTTCTTATTATCAGTATTTTTCAATGAATTTGCACCTGCAATACTTGGAAATGAAACTTTGTTGTATACAGCTTGGTCTAATGGGAAAGGTGGTTTTGAAATCCCATTCCATATCTGTATGGGACTGTCATTCTTGTTTACAATGATTATTATGATTGCCTTGAGTTTCGCTGGACCAAAAGTGAATCCAAAAGCATTCGAATTGGATACTGAAATGTTTAAAGTTAAACCGCAAACAACAGTATTGATTGTATTAACACTATTGATTATTTGTGCTTTGTACGTGAAGTTCTGGTAATAAAATTTGTTAGTTAGTTAATAAATGGTGAAACTAAATTCGTTTAGTTTCACCATTTTTTTATGTAGCTAATTTGTGTAAATTTCTAATGTCGTTTTGAAATTTTCTATTTGTCTTCGATGACGTAAAACATGTACGATTGCATGTTCAAATAATTGTTCAATATCATAGATTTGTCCCCAAGATGTCTTTATTTTTTTAGATTCGTTAAAGTTTTCTAGGTCATTATCATAAATAGTGTCAAATGTTTCATAAGTATACAATAGAACATTATTTAGATCTTCTTTATATTCTTCTACAGATTTACGAATTTCTTTTTTTGGACGTTTGATAGTTGCATCTCTTAAATTCCGAATATAAACACAATATGCATATCCAGAATTCACTACATGGGCAAGTATAGTTTGAATCGATTTACAATCTTCATTATTAGTTTCTGGAGTAATTGCTAAAACTAACTTTTCGTCAGAGATATTCTGAATTACATTTTGTAATTCCATAATTACTTTTCTATATTCAGAAAGCAATGCATTTACAGCATTTTTGCTTTTATTCACAATCATGTTGATTCCTGGTTTTTCTGTTAATTAAATTGTTTGCAATATCAGTTTCAATTAATGTATTACTTTGCTACAGCTTTACACTTTCTTTATCACATAAGTTACCATTCCCCAAATGATAAGTTGATTTTCTTCGTTAACTTTTATGGGTTCGTAATTTGGATTTTCAGGCATAAGGTGCAAGTAGTCTTTTTCGACCTGAATGCGTTTTTCTTCGCTGTCAATGACATAAACACCTTTGGTTCTGTCCTGGAATTTCTTGGCAATCTTATTAGCTACTTTTGATAATGCTTTGGTTTCGGCAAAGCCAATGCAAGTTGGAATACCCAACCATTTTTGAACACGGTTATTCATTTGAAGGCCATAGTCATGATAGTCCAAAATATTCAAATCATCAAAATTAAGGAAAGCTTCGTCGATGCTGTGAATTTCTACATTGGGAGTGAATTGACCCAAAATACCCATCACTCGATTGCTCAAATCACCATACAGTGGATAATTGGAAGATATGGCGATATTCTTTTCTTTTATCAATTCCTTAATTTGAAATGCTGGCGCACCCATCGGCACTCCGGCAGCTTTGGCCTCATTGCTACTTGAAATCACGCAACCGTCGTTGTTGGATAATATCGCAAGAGGTTTTCCGTTGAATTTCGGCTGAAAAACACGTTCACAGGAGGCATAGAAATTGTTACAATCGACTAAAGCATACATGTTGTAAAATTACAGAATACAGCCGTATGCTTTTGAATAACGAAAGTTAATTTTTGGAACTCTTGATAAGTCGTTTGGATTGGTTATAGGATTGTTTTTTAGTTATTGGATAAAATTTCTGAGATTAAATAGTTCAATTTAAAAAAAATAACTATCTTGTAGTCAAATTAACCATAAGATAATAATTGATTTTTCAGATATCAATTTTAGTTATAAAAAGGAGTTTTAATTAGTTATTGGCACTCCAGACCCGGCAGTTTGATTATCTATCGGGTCTTTTTTTATTTAAAAAAGGAATTGTCTGAATAAACAGGTAGTGAAAATTCATTGAAATCCAATTCTACCTGAATAAGGGAATCAATTTAGCAAAGGCTAAAACTCAAAATTAAAGCCTTTCTGTGTTAACTTCTCGTAAATTTCAGGATCAAATCTATACAATTTTGCTGCTCTATGTGAAACATCCTGTTGTTTTTCATCCAGTGGAACCAGTAACTTCATGTGTAAAATTTTTCGACGGAAATTGGATTTGTCCAATTCGATTCCTAAAATTTCTTCATAAAGATGCATGAGTTGTAGTAAAGTAAATTTTTCAGGTAAAAGATTAAAGCCAATAGGGGCTTGTCGTACCCGATTGCGTAATTGCATCAAACTAAAGTCTAAAATTTCGTTGTGATCAAAAATTAAATTTGGGATATCATTGATTTTATACCATTTGGCTTCCCTTAAGGTAACACTGGCTTTTATATTATAGTCTTCTCGGTTTACCAATGTGTAATAGGCAATGGTTACAACTCTTCTTCCGCTTACACGATTTGGATCGGTAAAAGCCTTTAATTGCTCTAAATAGATATTGTCAAGACTTGTTAGTTCGTATAATATACGTTGAGCAGCATCATCAATGCTTTCTTTTTTTCGTAACCAACCTCCAAGAAGCCCCCATTTTCCTACGCTTTCTCCCTCAGCATGTTGTACTAAAAGTACTTCAAGACTTTCTTTGTTAAATCCAAATATAACGCAATCAATCGTGATTTCCTCAATAGCCGGTTCTTTAATGTCTACGGTCATATTGCTATTAGTTTCAGGAATATTTTAAAAATGATAATGTTCTTTTTTGATTTGGTATTGTTAGAACTCAAAATTAAATCCTCTTTCGGTAAGTTTCTCGTAAATTTCCGGGTCAAATTTATATAATTGCGCCGCTCGATGGGATACATCTTGTTGTTTTTCATCCAATGGAACCAGTAATTTCATATGGAGAATTTTTCTGCGGAAATTGGATTTGTCCATTTCGATTCCTAAAATTTCTTCATATAAATGCATAAGCTGCAATAAAGTAAATTTTTCGGGTAACAAATTGAAGCCAATTGGAGCTTGACGAACTCTGTTACGAAGGTTTTTTATACTGTAGGCTAGGATTTCATTATGGTCATAAATTAAATCTGGAATTTCATTGATTTTATACCATTTGGCATCTGAGGCCGTGAAACCTGCTTTAATGTTATAATCTTCTCTTTTTACCAAAGCATAATATCCAATGGTAATTACCCTTCTAAGAGGAAAACGGTTAGGTTCTCCAAATGCTTTTAACTGCTCAAGGTAAATATTGTCCATACCGGTAAGTTCGGCCAACAAACGGTGTGCGGCATCATCTGTACTTTCTTTCTTTTTTATCCAACCACCGGGTAACCCCCATTTTCCTTTACTGATACCTTCGGCATGTTGTACCAAAAGTACTTCCAGAATACCGTTGTCAAAACCAAATATAACACAGTCAATAGTAATGGCATTCATGGCAGATTGTTCCACAATTTGTATTAGATCCCTATCGATAATTTTTCCGCCCATAGCCTTACAAAGTTTAATGCTAAATTAATATTTTTTTAAAGAGTTGAGTTGCAGACAACATAATATATTTTGTAAAACAATTGTGATTAAACTTCTTTTTGGGTTAAAAATTCAAATTATTTTTTGTTTTTAAAGAATAATAATTTTAATCAATTGATAATCAGTATTTTGTGTAAGTATATTTTTTAAAAACCCCTCTAAAAATCCATTTTTTATATAGGATATCAGTAAAAACTCCCCCCATTTTTTATTAATCACAAATATTTTAGTATAATTTTTTGTTAATATCAAAAATACGTCATATACTTGTAGTCAAATTAACCATAACGTTATGGTTTGTTTGACCAAAAGTAC
>NZ_DASTTN010000238.1:0-4744 GCF_035760125.1 Flavobacterium sp. | reverse complement strand
TTACAAGCATATTATAATAGTGATGAATCTACAAGATTGGAGCCGACATTTACCATCATTACCACTTTTGTAAAGTATACTTTTAATAATCCTATTTTTGTTTTTATTATTTATGCTTTTCTAGGTGTGGGCTTAAAGTTTGTTGCTATTAAACAACTTACGAAGTTATATCTGCTATCTGCACTTTTGTATTTTTGTAATTTTTTTTTATTACACGAAATGACCCAAATTCGTGTAGGAATTGCTTCTGGAATTTTACTGTTGTGTATAAAACCATTGTATAATAGGAATTTTAAAGGCTTTTTTTTTTTAGTTTTAATTGCTACAAGTTTCCATTATTCATCTGTTGTGATGTTGACACTTTGGTTTTTAAACCCGCTTTCTTTTAAAAGAAATTTGTATTTGAGTATTATACCTTTAGTTTATTTTTTGGCCCTTAGCGGTTTAACTCTCGGTTCTTTAATTGAACGTATCCCTATAACACAAGTACAGTCATTATACTCCATGTATCAATTACAAATTAAAAACGGAGAAGGAGATGTTATTAATTTATTTAATTCTTTGCAGATACTTAGATGTGGTATTCTTCTTTTTTTAATTTATTTTGCAGAACGATTAGTTTTAATAAATAACTATGCAATTCTTTTAATTAAAATTTATACACTTGCTTTAAGTTGTTTTGTGGTTTTCTCAGATATTCCAGTTGTTAGTTTCAGGATAAGTGAGTTGCTATCAATTGTTGAAATAATATTAATTCCTTTATTATTGTGTGTTTTTAAAGAGAAACATATAGCTATAATATTCCCCATAAGTATTGGATTATTAATGTTATTGACTAACTTGTTTTATGTTAAACTTATTTTTTAATGTTTATTTCTGATTTTAAGGAATTCTTTATTGGGATATTTAGTATCCAAATCAGTAAGTTATATTATTTTTTTGTATGAGTGAAATATGTTTAATCATTGTATTGTATTTTCCAAAGGATGAGCAGTTAAAGGCTTTATTGGAAATGATAAGGAATGAAAAAGTATCTGTTATTTTTGTCGATAATACTTCTGAAATTGTTAATGATGAGTTATTATTTTTATCGAAAGAAGAAAATTCAGTTATAATTTATTTACCTCAAATGATTAATAAAGGGATTG
Source organism: Flavobacterium sp. (assembly GCF_035760125.1). Lineage (GTDB taxonomy): Bacteria > Bacteroidota > Bacteroidia > Flavobacteriales > Flavobacteriaceae > Flavobacterium. The sequence continues at coordinate 3,596 of NZ_DASTTN010000238.1, read as the reverse complement.
CTGAGGCTCAGAATATTGGAATAGTCAAAGCTAAGAGTAATCCAAAGTTTCGATATGTTCTATTTCTTGATCAAGATAGTGTTATTGAAAAGGATTTTGTGAAAAAAATGATCAATGAGTATCTGCGAATAGAAAAAGAGGGGATCAATATAGCGGCATTGGGTCCAACTATAATTAATATAGATAAGAAAGAAAAATATAAGCAGGAATCAAGTTCAGTGAAGCAACGTAAAGATGGTTTTTATTTGCCATCAGCTTTAATTAGTTCTGGTATGATGATAAGTTTAGAGACTTTGAATTCTGTAGGACTGATGGAAAGTAAATTGTTTATAGATGCCGTCGATTTTGAATGGTGTTGGCGCGCAAAATCAAAAGGATATGACTGCTGTATGACTGAAAATGTTTTAATGCCTCACAAAGTTGGGATTCAAGATAAATCTTTCTTTGGTTATACTATATTAGTATCTAGTCCTGTACGATATTATTATCAATACAGAAATTTTATTTGGCTATTAAACCGATCATATGTGCCGCTTAATTGGAAAATAAAAAATTTTTTAAAGAAAATATTCTTATTATTCTATTTGCCATTTTGTACTTCTGATGGAATAAAAAATTTCACAAATAGTATTAATGGTATAAAAGCGGGTTGCCAGGGGGCTTTAAAATAATCCGAACTATGCGCTTTTATATGCCAATTTCGTCAATGTATCAAAGACTAATTCTGTAACAATCTTTTTTCCTTTATGTCTAACCAAATCTATATATTTCCACGTTATTCCTCAAAAGGGCCTAGTAGTAGGTACCGCATTTATAATTATTTGGAATATTATAAAGAAGCGGGCTATTCTGTCAGTATTTATCCTTTATTTGGGGATTGGTATTTAGACTGTATATGGCAGCATCGGGCTAAATGGAAAATCCTTCACAAAATATTATTTGCCTATCTTAAAAGATTGGTGTTGATTTTATCAATGCCGTCGAATTCGATAGCTTATATAGGAGCTGAATTATTTCCCTATTTGCCATATGGTTTTGAGATTATATTCAAGTTGAAGAGAGTAAAATACATTATAGAATTTGATGATGCTATTTTTCATTATTATGATATGAATTCCTCGAAATACGTCAGTAATTTTTTAGGAAACAAAACATCAAAAGCAATTGCAAATGCCTCCTCTGTAATTACTGGTGCTGAGTATCTGACCAATTATGCATCAAATTTTAATCAATCTGTAATTGAAATTCCAACAACAATTGATGCGATTAAATATTGTAGGAGTCAGGTAATTTCTACTGGAGAGTTTGTGATAGGTTGGATAGGCTCTTTTTCACAAAGTAGTCAAATCATTAATTTAGTACCTGTGTTTAAAAGGTTAGCTGAAAATTATAATTATAAATTACATTTGGTAGGTTTCGATAAACATTTAGAAAAATATTTAGAAGGAATTCCGTATGAAATTATTGAATGGACTGATGAGGGAGAGATTAAAGAGATGTCCAAGTTTTCGGTTGGAATTATGCCTCTTGATGACACTCCTTTTAGTAATGGAAAATGTGCTTTTAAATTAGTTCAATATATGGGAGTAGGGATTCCAACTATTTCAACACCATTGCGTTCTAATATCAATATAAATAGGGGTTTAGATAATGTTTTTGCATCGACTCATGAAGAATGGTACATCGCTTTTGAGAGAGTTATCCTAAATAAAGAACATTATGTAGAAGTTGGAAAAAACAACAAAGAGATTGCTATGCAGTATTATACAATACAAGTAAACTATAAAAAGTATATTTCAGTTTTTGAAATGCTTTTGAACAGATAGTATTTCTCGAAATTTTTAGATTTAATAAACATGAAATATTCTTATTTTACCGTTGTTTTTTTTATTCTTTTGCTTTTACTTTCCTTCAGAGTATTAGAAAGCGAAGATACTTTTGTTTATAAAAATATACCTGAAAAATATAAAAATAATAAAGGCAATTTTGGAAAAGCTATTTTGATTTCAAAAAAAACAAGAGATGCTTCTTATCCAATAGTGAGGAGTTTTCCTGTTGGTTACGATACTGGAGGTAAAACAGATTACACAGATATAATTCAGAAGGTTCTTAATACCCATAATAATGTTACGTTTCCAGAATTTCCATTATTAATTAATTCAAAAGGGTTAAGTTTAAAAAATAATAGTCAAGTTATTTTTAAGAAGGGATCTAAATTATTGTTAGAGACGAATTCCAAACAGAATTATGAGATTCTTCGATTGCATGAAGTTAGTAATGTAACGGTCTATTCGCCTACTATTATTGGTGATAGAGAAGGACATATGGGGACAACAGGTGAATGGGGTTTTGGAATATCAATAAGAGGATCCCAAAAAATTAAAATTCTCAATGCAGTAGTTAAAAATTGTTGGGGAGATGGTATATATCTTGGTACTACTGGAGCTTTAACTAATTCTGATATTGTAATTAAAAACAGTTTTTTAGACAATAATAGAAGAAATGGAATTTCAATTATATCGGGTATTAATATTACTATTTCGAATTCATTAATTTCTAATACCAATGGTACTGCACCAATGAGTGGTATAGATTTGGAGCCCAATAGTAATAAAGAGTTTTTAAGAAATATTGCTTTAAAAAACATTATTACTTTTAATAATAAAAATGAGGGAATTTTAATTGCATTAAGGGCATTGTACGGGAAAGAGAATAAAAATGCGACCATAGCAATAGAAAATCATTTAGATGATAATTCTGGGTTTGCTATGGGTTTTGCATTTCCAAAAAAGAATCCTGATTTTAAAAATATAGAAGGGAATGTTACTGTTATTAATTCAATTTGGAAAGATAACACAGCTAATTTAGTTAGGTTTCATGATAATAATGATAATGTTACTGTTAAAATAGTTCGTCCCAAAGTAATAAATAAAGACAGTAATTTTTCTCAAAAAAAGATGGAGGAATTAAAGACTAAATGTAAAACGGGAGAAAAATTTTTGTTAATTGAATAGTTTTTTGAAATCTAATATTATATAAAATGAAAATAGCCCTAGTGGAGAATTTCGGTTCAGATTTTGTAGGTGCACGGTTACGATATGCATTGTTCTTAAAGGAAAATGGGATTGAGGTGACTGCTATTATACCAAATGATGGTCATCGTAAGATTATAGAAGAACAAGGAATTCGTGTAATGGAAGTTGGTGCTAATATCAGAGGAAATGGTATTGTAAATAAAATTAATTATGCCATAAAATTAAGATCAATTTTAAAAAATGAAAATTTTGATCTTGTTCATTTTTATAGGCTGCAGCCCAATATTATCGGTACTTTTGTTGCAGGTATAAGTACTAAATCAAAGATAGTAAATCATGTAACAGGTTTGGGAGTTGCCTTTACAAATAAAAAAAGCAAGAATTTAATTCTGCAATTTGTAATTAAATTTTTATATCGATTTAATAGTTATTTATTCAGTCCTTATACAATTTATCAAAATAAACAAGATGCTTTAGATCTGGGAGTTCATAAAAAATCAATCTGTATAGAGGGAAGTGCCGTCAATGAAAGTAAATTTGATGTAGAGGCGGTGGAGAGAA
>NZ_DASTTN010000237.1:0-6897 GCF_035760125.1 Flavobacterium sp. | reverse complement strand
CTTCCGGGACAGGCTGTCAAGATTTTTACCGGAGCAGCTATACCAGATTCGGCGCAAGCAGTAATCCAGATTGAATTGGTTGCTGCAAACGGAACCCAATTATTACTGGACGAATTGGTAGAACCCGAAACGAATGTTAGGCCCATTGGAGAGCAAATTTCGGCTGGTGATTTGGCTCTCGAAAAAGGAACTTTGTTAAATTCAGCAGCAATAGGTTTTTTGGCGGGACTTGGTTTTACTCATGTTAAAGTTTATAAAAAACCAAATATTGGAATTGTGGTCACAGGCAATGAGTTGGCCAAACCTGGTACACCACTCGAACACGGGAAAGTATATGAAAGCAACGGAATTATGTTACATTCCGCATTAATAGATGCTTATTATGATGCTGTGACTTTATATGAAGTCAATGATGATTTCGAAAACACCAAAAATATTCTTCAGGACGCGTGAGCGAATAATGAGATGGTTTTGGTTTCTGGCGGAATATCGGTCGGGGACTATGATTTTGTGGCAAAGGCTTTAAAAGAACTTCATGTGCAAACCTTATTTCATAAAGTCAATCAAAAGCCAGGAAAACCATTATTTGCAGGAAAGCTGAACAATAAAATGATTTTCGCATTGCCTGGAAATCCTGCGGCTTGCCTAACTTGTTTTTATGTGTATGTTTTGCCCACATTGGCAATTATGTCTGGTGCTGAGGCAAATTACAAACAAGCTGTTTTGTTTTCATTGAGCCATGATTATGAAGTAAAAAACACGCGTTGCCAATTTTTGAAAGCGAGTGTCAGCAATGGGGAAGCGCAAATCTTGTCACATCAAAATTCATCTATGCTTAATTCTTTTTCAGTCTCAAATGGATTGATTTATGTGCCACACGGACATTATGAATTGAAAAAAGGAGATGCCGTTGAGGTGTATTTGTTGTAATTTTTTAATGGATTGAAATGTATATATCAACTTCTGCATTGCTCCAATCTTTGCTTCTTTCATCATAAACTTCAAAATCAGTTTTATAGGCCCTTGAAACACTTGAAGACCAAATTTCTTTCCAGGCATTTATTAGGCAATTGGGTATTTCGCCTTTGGCAATTATCTTCTGATAAATTTGATTTGGAATAATCAAGCTCTCCATTCCTATTGGAGTTTTTGTATCCATTGGTACTTTGCATCCAATAAAATAAGAAAAGGGTTGTGTATGGTTTCCTTCATATTCATGATAAACGGCTACGATTTCATCAGTTAGTTTGTTTGGAATTTTATCGATATAGTTTTCTTTTTCAAATTGCTGCCATAAGTTTCCACAATCAATACTGGATTGTCCATTAGCATTACTTGTTTTTCTGTTTAAAGCTAAACCAATCAATTTAATTTCTTCCAAATGTAATTTACTCATGGTGTGGTTTTATTAATTTTTTTAGAGTAATTCTTTAAAGTTGGAATTTCAGCAAAATATTAGTTTAAAATTATTGATTACTTTCGTTGTAATCATTCTAAAACCTCTGGATTTGCAATATTTGTAGGGTTTCCGTTTATGTATTTGATTGCATTTTCAAATGCTTTTCCAAAATAAAGTTCATAACCATTTTTCTCTACATATCCCAAATGAGGTGTGCAAACGACATTGTTCATTTGAAGCAGTTCAAAACTTGTGTCATAAATTGGTTCTTGTTCATAAACGTCCAATCCTGCGTACGTTGGTTTTCCTTTTTTTAATGCATTGACCAAAGCTCCTTTTTCTATCAATTCAGCACGTGCAGTATTGATAAGAATTGAGTTTTCTTTCATATGCAAAAGATCGCTTTCTTTTACAATGCCGCTTGTGGTTTCATTTAAACGTAAGTGTAGTGTAATAATATCGGCAGTTTCAAAGAAATCCTCTTTGGAGTTTGCTTTTTCAAACCCATCTTCAACTGCTTTGTTTCTTGAATTTTCGCTTCCCCAGACCAAAACTTTGGCACCAAATACATTGGCATATTGTGCTATTTTTTGTCCTATTTTGCCATAACCCCAAATACCGATTGTTTTGCCATGAACAGCTGCACCAATATTCGTTTGCCATTTGCCCATTTTCATGGCTTCTATCGCTTGAGGAATCAGTCTTACGGTATTCATTAGTAAAGCCCAAGTTAACTCGGCTGGCGCTATTGGAGAACCTATACCTTCGGCAACGGCAATTTTATGATCAGTACAGTCTTCTAAATTTAAATGATTGGAGATTTTCCCTGTTTGGCTAATCAGTTTTAAATTTGGAAGTAAATCAAGCAATTCACGAGTAATTTCTGTTCTTTCTCGTGTTAGAACTAAGATTTCAGTATCTTTTAATAATTCAGAAAGTTTTTGAGGATCTTTTTCTGTTATATGCAGTATTTGAGCACCTTGGTCTTTCAATAAACAAAAACAGTTTAAGTTCTTGATTGCATTTTGATAATCGTCTAATACCGTAATTTTCATTTTTTATGCTTTTTTTGAGATATAAAGGTCAATATTACATACCCTCTTTCTTGGCAGAACCAATTAAACTAACATCTGTAAGTTCCAATGATTTGACCATATCCTTAACCGTTTCTTTGTATTTCTTAAAATGTATTGTTTCTATATGTGATTTGTACGCGACTGTATCAGCATATATTTCAAGTATTGTAATTTGTGAAGGATCGTTTTTGTCGGCAACGGCATAATAGGTTAGTACACCAGGCTCAACCCGAACAGCAGTCGTCATCTGTTCTTTTAACGCTGAGTTGTATTTGTCCAATTGCAATGGGTCAACTTTAATTTTTGCCAACCGAACCATTTGATTTTTTTCTTGTGCCATAGTATTAGTACTAAATAAAAGTGTTAGTGTGAATAAGATAACTATAGTGCTGAGCAATTTAATTTTATCAAATTGCATTTTGTTAGCTGGTTCAAGTATTTTCATATTTTATTAAAGTTTAAATTGAAAAATTACCAAAAGTAGTTGACTTCTAGTTTAAATAAAATGTTTTAACTTAATGATTACACATACTGAAATTGCACCACTTGGATAGCCAAATATCTTAAGACACTTTTATTTTTGTGCAACACTATTTACTTCAATCCAATATCCATTTGGATCCTGAAAGTATATTTGTTTGATACCGTCGGCACGAACGTTTACTTTGTTTGGGGTGCCCACCCAGTCACTATATTTTATCTTGAGATTGTCTAATTTACTGACAAAGGAATCAAAGTTTGAAGTGGTTATTCCAAGATGGATTGCTTTATTAATTGTCACGCTATCTTTTATGGTTGAGATAAGGTGCAGTTCTTTTCCTTCGCCTAATGAAAACCAGCGAATACCTTCCATTTTTGTCCTATTGGTAATTTCTTGAAGGCCAAGAATGTTTTTGTAAAAATCACAGGATGAATCAAGGTCTTTGACTGAAAGTGATAAGTGATTGAAAGAGAAATTAAACGAAGTGTTGTCCTGTGCCTGAATAGAAGCGTTAAAGGAAAGCACAATAATGAAAAGAAATATTTTACGCATAGTTGTCTATTTGTTGTTTTAATAATCGCTGCTTTTGCAGTTGTTGTGAAGTTTTAAGTTCTTTGCTTACGCTTTATTTTGGTGTCTTGCTGCTCAATTTCGTTTAACTGTCGCTAGGTTCCCAAAGTTCAATCTTGTTTCCTTCAGGATCCATAATATGGACAAATTTGCCGTAATCATATGACTCAATTTCATCGAGTATAGTCACGCCATTTTCTCTTAAATTTTTGACAAGTTCTTCAATATTCTGAACTCGATAGTTAATCATAAATTCTTTTTTGGATGGAGAAAAATAGGCATCTCCATTTTTGAAAGGACTCCATTGAAGAGCGTTTATCTCGTCAGGTTTGTTAATGTTTCTGGATTCAAAAGTCGAACCGTAGTCATTAATTTCAAGACCTAAGTTTTGCCCATACCATTTTCTAGTCTCTTCAGGATTGTCTGAAAAAAAGAAAATGCCTCCAATTCCTGTCACCTTTGGTGTTGTGTTTTCAGTTTTGTTATTGTTATCTTCCATGTTGTTTGTCTTTTTAGTGGTCGAGTCTAAATTGTTGTAATCGTGGCTTGTCAGAAACTATTGCTCTATTATTTCTTCTTCTATTATTTTTATCCAAGAGAGAAAGAATTTATAACCCAAGGTCAGTATAACCGCACCTAGAAATAATCCAATGAATCCATTATATAGGAAACCTCCAATGGCGCCAAGGAATATCACTAGCATTGGAGCCGGTGGATTGCCTCTTCCCAGAAAGATTGGTTTTAGGATATTGTCAGAAATCAAGGTGATGCCTATCCAAATGGCCAGTAGGGTTGCAGTAGTTGTGTCCGTAACCGAAAACATATAAATCACAACTGGAATGGCAATGGGGCCAATTCCAACTTGTATAATGGCAAGGATAAGGCAGATAATAGTGAAAATTCCAGCGAATGGAACGCCTGCTAAGAAAAATCCAGCTCCCACCATCATTGATTGAATTAATGCCACTCCCAAAAATCCTTTTACGACATTGCGAATGGTGGCAACGGTGATTAATGCGTAGTGCTCACCATTTTTACCTATTAATTTGATGAAAATGCTTTTGGAAACTGATGTCAAAGGGTCAGAATATAGTAATAATCCCATCGCAATGATGATGGAGACTATGAATTGCAGGATGCCCTTCCCAATTCCGGCTAAGGCAAGCAATATCCATTCGCCAACGACTTTTAACTGGTCAGAATATTTGATTATGACTTTGGAAAGATCAACTGAGGCTGTTTGCCAAATTTCCACTATGGGTTTTGTAAACGTAGGCCAGCTTTTGGTGCTTTCACCAGGTGGCGGAATCAAATGCCCATTTGCCTGATAGGAAGCGGTAAAGTTGTTGATTTCTTCATATAATGATTGGGTTACCAATATGCTGGGAATTACTAAAATACTGATTAATAACAACGTCAGAAAAATAGTGGCCAAAATCTTTTTGCCCCTAAATATTTTAACTAACCATTCATAAATGGGACTCAAAGCCACGGCTATTACAATGGCCCACACTATGATTAAAACAAAGGGTTTCAGGATATCATAGCACCAACCTATCAGCAAAAATAATACTCCCAGGCGAATAAGGGTATCGGCAATTTTTTCAAAATTGAAACTGTTGAAATTTGAGTTATTTTGATTCATATTTTATTTTTTTTGATGAATAAAATGACAATTGTATTATTACGCTAATCTAGTCAAAATGTAGAAATTATCAATATTAAATAATGATGTCTTTTGTGGAAAGTTTAAATAATTTGGAATTTAGGTGTAAAATGTTTCAAAATAATGTTTGGTTTCCGTACGAATTAAATTGCGGTTTCGTATTTTTACTAAATTGATATTTTGATGCAGTTCAATGTTTTAAAGCCAGCAGTTCGATTGTTAAGTTTGGAGCAGAGAGATTTGGCTTTTTAGTCAACATCGTCCCGCTATCCGTTACAATCTTATAAGTCTCGTCTTTTGAGACGAGGCTTATAAGGATTTCCACTTCTATCGGGGCTAAGGGGTGGCATTTTGCTTTTTTGCCATCATTTAAAAAATAAAAATAGGAGTAAGAGTTCAGATTTAAAAGATTGCTCTTGTGTCGAATATTGTAAACTAAAAAATACAGCTTATGAAGATAGCACTTTATACCAACGAATTTCCCCCAAACATTTATGGCGGAGCTGGAGTACATATTGATTTTTTAAGTCATGAATTGGCCAAATTGGCTCAAGTTGAAGTTCGGTGTTTTGGTGACCAAAAAGAAAACAAGGAATCCATGCATGTGGAGGGAATAAATTCTTGTTTGACAAAAATGGTTGATCCAGAAAACGAACACATCAAGATGTTTCATAATTTAAGCCGAAATGTCGAAATGGCTCAGGCTACTCCAAAAGCCGATATTGTTCATTGCCATACTTGGTACACACATTTGGCGGGTGTTTTTACAAGGGAATTGTTGCAGGTGCCGTTGATATTGACAACACATAGTTTGGAAACCCATCGTCCTTGGAAAGTGGAACAACTCGGGAATGGCTATTTTATGTCACGATGGATTGAAACCAATGCCTATAAAACAGCCGATGGTGTGATTGCTGTAAGCGAACAAATGAAAACCGATGTGGTGGAAGCTTATGGTGTCGATCCAAAAAAAGTGACCGTAATCCATAACGGAATTGACCCTGAATTTTACAAACCTACTTTTGATAACGATTTGTTGAAGGAATACGGAATCGATCCTGCTATTCCGTTTGTGCTTTTTGTGGGGCGAATTACCCGTCAAAAAGGAATTTCTCAATTGATAGAAGCTGCCCAATATTTTAATGAAGATTGCCAAATCGTGCTTTGCGCCGGAGCTCCAGATACAGAAGAAATAGCTCTTGAAACGTCAACACTAATAGATCAGCTGAAAACCAAACGAAAAGGAGTGATTCTGATTTCGGAAATGTTACCACGCGAAAAAGTCAAAGTGTTGTACAGTCATGCTCGTGTTTTTGCTTGTCCTTCCTTGTATGAGCCTTTTGGAATTATCAATCTTGAAGCCATGTCTTGCGAAACACCGGTTGTTGGCAGTCATGTGGGCGGAATTCCAGAGATTATTGTTGAGGGAGAAACTGGATATTTGATTCCGCTGGAAAGCGTTTCGAGAACGAACTTCAATCCGTTGAATCCGACAGCTTTTCAAAAAGCATTTGCAGCCAAAGTAAATGCATTATTGGATAATGAAGAATTAGCAACCGCTATGGGTAAAGCAGGTCGAGTGCGAGTGCTGAAACAATTTAGTTGGGAATCTATCGCAAAAACCACATTTAATTATTATCAGGAAGTAATTGCTAGGTTTGTGAAAGAGCAGGCTTAAATATATTAGATATGAAATGATAAAAAC
>NZ_DASTTN010000236.1:0-2066 GCF_035760125.1 Flavobacterium sp. | reverse complement strand
AAAAACCCAGTCTTTATTGGTAGTAATTACACCATTTGTTTCTGAAATATTATCCCATACAAGCCCTGTTAAAGGATCAACAAGGTTCTTTTTCTGCCAGGCATAAATTTTCTTGGCCCATTCCAAATCTGCAGGATCCTTATCAATTTCGTACAATCTCATGGCAAGAATAGCAGCAGGACCATTAGATACTGCATTTTTTTGCATTGGCGTATCTTGTTTCCAGGTGATACCTCCACCAAAAACATCACTCCAGCTTAATTTTATTCTTTCCCATAAAAAATCAGCGACATCTTTATACTCCTGATCTTTTGTTGCGTCATAAGCACGAAGACTTGAGTTGGCAAGCCAAAGCATATCATCGTTAAAAACGTTATTATAAGTGTTTCCGTTTTTTACTTTAATTCCTTGTAGCAAAGCTTTCATTTTAGGGATATAGCTTTCATTACCCGTTCTTAAATATCCATCAACAAGGACATCCAATACGTGTGCATTAGGCCAATAATGAAAAGTGCTGTTTCCTGTATTATTCTGTACATAAGTTCCGTTAGAACCTAAATAAGTATTAGTGGTAGCAAGCTGTAAAGAATCTGCTGTTTTTGCCCAGGTATATTCAAATTCAGGAGCAACCGTACCATTAGGATCACGTAACGGAATTGGATCATCATCACAAGATGTAGTCAATAACCCCAATCCGGCAATAGATAAAAACAGGATACTATAACTTTTTGAAAAAAATCTTTTCATACTATTATTATTTAAAAAACGTCTCTCAAAGATAATCCCTGAGAGACGTCTTGATTATTTATAAAATTGTAAAACTGTGTGTGTATGCTGTTGCAGCTGCACTAAAATTAATTTCTGCATTTACATTACTATTATCAATTGCAGTGGCAAATTTGAAACAGTTGTTCCAGAAATCATTAGTAACCGGTACCATGTACCAATATGATGCAGCAGTACTAGCGTCTGGTCTGTTATTGTCTCCATTAACGCTGCCATACCATTCTTCAGATGTAGTTGTACCATTTACTACTGTAAATTTGAATTTGTAACGCTCATCTTTACCCCATGATTCTACTTTGAAATCAATGTGTTTGTTAGCTGCTTTCCAAATACCTCCACCAGAGTAAGTATATTCAAATAAATAAGCGCTAAGTGGTGGGAACCATAATTCAATCTTTTTGATTTCGGTCATAGTCGTTGAACCATCGCTGAAATCAACTTTTATTTTATACACTTTACTATCTCCGGCGTATGTTGTAGCTCCATCTTGTTTTAACTTAGCATCACTGATATAAAATACTTCAGGAGTACCATTTTTTCTTGTTATAAATTTGTAGCTACCTGCTTTTAGTTTTGTGTAAATTTCAAATGAAGTAGCGCCTGTTTTTTTGAAAGACTGCGCATCTGCAACAGTTTCTCCATTTTCAGAAGCAGTACCTGTAATAAACAACTGATCCGGAGTTGGGAAACCACCTGGTCTCTGAACTTCGATAATACCTGATACTGAAGATTTCTGAACATTTAATCCTTTAGTAGAATGTACCGTCCATTTTAACTTTCCGATACTTTCAGATTGAATTCCAGCCATTTCAGCAATTTTGTTCAGCTCAGTAAAAGAAATGTTCAATTTGTTTTGAAATCCTTTTCCATCTGATGGAATGGTGTAAACCGGTTTAGAGAAATCGCCGCTTTCACGATCAAAAACTACATCGTACAGTACCGCTCCGTTATCTTCTGCTTTTGCAGCTTCCCACTCAAAAATAGCAGAACTTTGTGCTCCAAGATCAAAAAATTTATTATCAGCTGGGGAATATAGGGCATTAACAGCACTTACATTCGTGTGGCTCATTGTTTCGTCGTTGTCACAGCTTACAAGAAATACCGCGCAAATAACTATTAATAGTTTTGAATATATATTTTTCATGTTATTGTTTTTTTAGATTTGAATTATTTTACCAGTTTGGATTTTGAGATAAATTTGGATTAATCAAGCGTTCGTCTCTTGGTATTGGCCATAAATAATGTTTATCCGGATCAAAAGTTCTTAAATTCACTCTTAA
>NZ_DASTTN010000235.1:0-8044 GCF_035760125.1 Flavobacterium sp. | reverse complement strand
TTTTAAAAATAATGAATTTGATTACGCCGAACTTTTAGCTTGGACGGGCGAAGGATATGAAAAATGGGCTTGGTTGGTTTTTATTCCTATTGTGATTTTTATTATTACGGCTGTTTCAAATGGAGCAAATTTAACTGATGGTATAGACGGTTTAGCCGCGGGAACCTCTGCTGTTTCCGTGTTCGCATTAGCGATTTTTACGTTCGTTTCGGGGAATATTATTTTCTCAAACTATCTGAATATAATGTATATACCCAATTCGGGAGAGATGACCGTTTTTATAGCTTCGTTTCTCGGTGCTTTGATTGGTTTTCTTTGGTATAACTCCTATCCGGCTTCGGTTTTTATGGGAGATACAGGAAGTTTAACTATAGGAGGAATTATTGCGGTACTGGCAATTGCTGTTCGAAAAGAAATGCTGATTCCTTTATTGTGTGGAATCTTTTTGGTTGAAAACTTCTCTGTTGTTTTACAAGTAAGCTATTTTAAATATACCAAAAAACGCTTTGGCGAAGGGCGAAGGATTTTTCTAATGTCGCCACTACATCACCACTATCAAAAGAAAGGTTACCATGAAAGTAAAATAGTGACGCGATTTTGGGTAGTAGCTATAATGCTGGCCATTTTGTCAATTGTTACACTGAAATTGAGATAATATGAGGCTAGTTATTTTAGGAGGAGGAGAAAGTGGAGTTGGTACTGCTATTCTCGGTAAGAAAAAAGGTTATGATGTTTTTGTATCCGATTTCGGAAAGATAAAAGATAGTTATAAAGAGGTGTTAATTATAAATGGCATCGCTTGGGAGGAAGGAAAACATACTGAAGATTTGGTTTTGAATGCCGATTTGGTTATGAAAAGTCCTGGTATTCCAGATAAATCACCAATTGTAAAGCAATTAAAAAGTAAAGGCATTGCTATAATCTCCGAGATTGAATTTGCAGCTCCTTTTACAAATGCTCTTACAGTCGGGATAACGGGCAGTAACGGGAAAACAACAACGACAATGCTTACGCATCATTTGTTGAAAACAGCAGGTTTGAATGTGGGATTGGCTGGAAATGTAGGTAAAAGTTTTGCTTGGCAGGTCGCAGATAATAATTACGATTTTTATGTGATAGAGTTGAGCAGTTTTCAGTTGGATGGAATTGTGGATTACAGACCGGACATCGCAATAATAACGAATATTAGTCCAGATCATTTAGATCGATATGATTATAAATATCAAAATTATATAGAGTCTAAGTTTCGTATCACGATGAATCAAACGGAGGAAGATTACCTTATTTATGATGCAAACGATGAAGCCATTTTGGAATGGTTGAGTAAAAATAAAGTTAAAGCCAAATTAATTCCTTTTTCGTTAACCGACGAATTTACTGAAGGAGCTTATATAAAAAACAACAAAATGGAAGTAAAGATCAATCAAGAAGAGTTTACAATGGACACAGAATACATTGCATTAGAAGGAAAACATAATTTAAAGAATGCTATGGCTGCTACTTCTGTTGCAAAAATTTTGCAAATAAGAAAAGAAACGATTCGTGAAAGTTTGTCTAATTTTCAAGGTGTTGAACATCGTTTGGAAAAAGTCTTGAAGATCCAAAATGTTCAATATATAAATGATTCAAAAGCTACCAATGTAAATTCAGTGTTTTTTGCTTTAGATAGTATGAACACGCCAACCGTTTGGATTGTAGGGGGAGTTGATAAAGGAAATGATTACCATGAATTAATGTCGTTAGTTCGAGAAAAAGTAAAAGCAATTGTTTGTTTAGGGGTTGATAATAAAAAAATTATCGATGCTTTCGGAAATGTGGTTGATATAATGGTTGAAGTAACAAGTATGAATGAAGCAGTTCGTATGGCTCAACGTTTATCTGAAAAAGGAGATACAGTATTATTATCGCCAGCATGTGCCAGTTTTGATTTGTTTGAAAGCTATGAAGATAGAGGACGACAATTCAAACAAGCAGTTAAAAATCTATAAATTGAAGTTTCTAGAAATTAGATTTTAATTTCTTAACTGAGTTCAAATCTATAAATCTAAAAACTTAATTCTAAAATTCAAAAATGAAAGAACTAATTAACAAGCTAAAAGGAGATAAAGGCATTTGGTCATTCGTGGCCTTATTGGGCCTGTTTTCTTTTATGCCAGTTTTTAGTGCAAGTAGTAATTTGGCTTATTTAGGTCATGGTACGGGGAATACATTAGGGTATTTGGTAAAACATTTTGCTCATATCTGTATTGGGTTTTTAATTATTTATTGGGTTCATAAAATCCCTTATCATTATTTTAGAGCCATTTCCAAAGCGGGATTGCCTATAGTTTGGCTTTTATTGGCTTATACTTTAGTAAAAGGAACCGTGATTGCAGGTGCCAATGCCAGTCGATGGATTCAAATTCCTTTTATAGGGTTGTCTTTTCAGACATCAACATTGGCGGCAATTATGTTGTTCATTTTTGT
This sequence comes from Flavobacterium sp., assembly GCF_035760125.1. GTDB lineage: Bacteria > Bacteroidota > Bacteroidia > Flavobacteriales > Flavobacteriaceae > Flavobacterium. The sequence continues at coordinate 5,578 of NZ_DASTTN010000235.1, read as the reverse complement.
AGCTCGTTATTTGTCCAAAACCAGAGAAACACCTATCACTTTTAAGTCTTCTATATGGGAACTGTGGACCCCGGTTTTTATAACATTGATGTTCATTTTACCAGCCAATTTTTCTACTACAGCTTTGATTTTTTCAATGGTACTTATGCTTGCTTTCATTGGTAGATATCCTTTGAAGTATATCTTTTTTATCATAGGTTCTGGAGTTGTGATTTTGACTTTATTTTTTTTAATGTCAAAAGCTTTTCCTGAATCTAAATTTTTCAGCAGGGTAGGGACATGGCAAAGTCGTATTGAGAATTTTACAAGCAATAAAGCTGATGAAGATGATTATCAAATAGAAAAGGCGAAAATTGCTATTGCTTCAGGACAGATATATGGTTTGGGACCTGGGAAAAGTGTTCAGAAAAATTTCCTGCCACAGTCTTCTTCGGATTTTATTTATGCCATAATTGTTGAAGAATATGGACTTGTAGGAGGTTTGGGAGTTCTTATATTGTATCTACTTTTATTATTCCGATTTGTAGTCGCCTCCCATAAAGCAAATACCCTCTTTGGAAAATTGGTGGTGATAGGGTTAGGATTTCCAATGATTTTTCAAGCGATGATTAATATGGCGGTTGCCGTAGAGTTATTACCGGTAACTGGACAAACATTACCTTTGATAAGTAGTGGAGGTAGTTCGATTTGGATGACTTGTTTTGGACTCGGAATTATTTTGAGCGTGACCAAAAAAGAAGAAGAAATTGCACTAGAAAAATTAGAAAAAGAAAAAAGAGAAGAAATACTTCAAAAACTTATTGATAGAGAATTGGAAGCAGATCTTGAGGAAGCAGATTTTAAAAATGTAAATGACAATTTTGACACAAGTGATTATTCAATTACGGATAATTCAAAGAACCCAATGAATGCGGTGTTAAAATAATTGGGTTTATTAGGATTTATAAATAATACAGTTCGTTACAATTTAGTATTAAAAGAAGCAACTTAGAAATTTTTTCAAAATGGCAAAACATAGATTTATCTTGAGTGGAGGAGGTACAGGGGGACACATTTATCCTGCGATTGCAATTGCAAACGAATTGGAGTCTCGTTTTCCCGATGCTGAAATTTTGTTCGTTGGTGCCAAAGACAAAATGGAAATGCAAAAAGTGCCTCAAGCAGGTTATAAAATTAAAGGTCTTTGGATTGCTGGTCTACAGAGAAAATTAACTATCCAAAATGCAATGTTTCCATTTAAATTATTGAATAGTTTATGGGAATCCAGAAAAATTATAAAAAAATTCCAACCGGATGTTGTTATTGGTACAGGCGGATTCGCCAGTGGACCATTGTTGAAAATGGCCAATAGCATGAATATTCCAACTGTAATCCAAGAACAAAACTCTTATCCGGGAATTACTAATAAACTTTTAAGTAAAAAAGCAAACAGCATTTGTGTTGCTTATGATCATTTGGAGCGTTTTTTTCCAGAAGATAAAATAATTTTGACGGGCAATCCAGTTCGTCAAGATTTATTGGATATTCAGGATAAAAGAAAAGAAGCTATCGAATATTTCAATTTAGATCCATCCAAAAAAACACTGTTGGTTCTCGGCGGTAGTCTTGGTGCCAGAAGAATCAATCAATTGATCGAAAAAGAATTGCATACTCTACTTTCTTTAAATGTGCAGGTGATATGGCAATGTGGGAAGTTTTATTTAGAAGATTATAAAAAATATAATAAACATAATGTACAGGTTGTAGCTTTTATTGAAAGAATGGATTTGGTTTATGCTGCTGCAGATGTTGTTATTTCGAGAGCCGGAGCTTCTTCTGTTTCAGAGCTGTGTATTGTTGGGAAACCGGTGATTTTTATTCCCTCTCCTAATGTTGCCGAAGATCACCAAACTAAAAATGCTGAAGCAATAGTGAGAAAGAAAGGAGCTATTTTGCTTAAAGAATCACAATTGGATGAAGACTTTAGCTTGGTATTCGAATCGTTGATAAAAGACCAAGGAAAGCAAGATCAATTAAGTGAGAATATTAAACTATTGGCTAGGCCAAAAGCAACAGAACAAATTGTTGATGCAATTGTTAAGTTGATTAAATAATAAAGTTAATGAATCGATTAGCATGTTGAATGTGAAGCATGAAAGCGGATAATCCTGATAAATTAAAATAAGAAGCAAAATGAATTTAAATCAAATTAAGAACGTCTATTTCATAGGAATCGGAGGAATCGGAATGAGTGCTTTGGCTCGTTATTTCAAAACTATTGGAAAACAAGTGTCGGGCTATGATAAAACACCTTCTATTCTTACCAGTGAATTGATTGAAAGTGGAATTGATATTCATTTTGAAGATAATATTAATCTAATTCCAACTGATTATTTTGTTGAAAATACATTAGTAATAATTACTCCTGCAGTACCAGTTAAACATTCGGAGTGGAATTATTTCTTGGAAAGAGAGTATCAAGTAAAAAAGAGAGCAGAAGTTTTGGGTATTATTACCAAAGATACTTTTTGTTTTGCAGTGGCAGGAACTCATGGAAAAACCACGACCTCTAGTATTTTAGGTCATATTTTGTATGAAAGTGGAGCCGATGTGACGTCTTTTATAGGAGGAATAGTTGAGAATTATGATTCTAATTTAATTGGAAACGGTAAAACAGTTACTGTTGTTGAAGCTGATGAATTTGATCGTTCCTTCTTGCATTTACACCCAAATATCGCTTGTATTACATCTATGGATGCCGATCATTTGGATATTTACGGTACGAGCGCAGCAATTGAAGAGTCATTTGTTGAATTTGCCAATAAAGTTGAAGATAAAAGGAAGCTTTTTATAACCAGTGAATTGCCTATTGAAGGAATGATTTGTGGAGTTAATGAAGAAGCTGTTTTTGAAGCCTTCAATGTAAGAATAGAAAGCGGAAGCTACGTTTTTGATGTTAAAACTCCAGACGGAATTATTAAAGATTTGCGTTTTGGATTGCCTGGTAAGCATAACTTAATGAATGCTTTGATGGCATTGGCTATGGCAATAACCTACGGCACCCCGACCGAGGTTATTGCTAAAGCTTTAGCTTCTTTTAAAGGAATTAGAAGACGTTTTTCGTATCAAGTTAAAGAAGATAATTTGGTATATATCGATGATTATGCACATCACCCTACTGAAATTAATGCTGTTCATCAAGCCGTTCGGGAATTGTACCCAGGTCAAAAAGTGTTAGCAATTTTTCAGCCTCATTTATTCAGTAGAACAAGAGACTTTGCAGATAATTTTGCTAAAAGTCTGTCCGCTTTTGATGAAGTTTTTTTAATGGAAATTTATCCGGCACGTGAATTGCCTATGGAAGGTATTAATTCACAATGGTTAATGGATAAAATGTCAAATGAGCATAAAAAAATTGTTAGTAAAGAAGATTTAATTCCTTCGATTTTAGCAAATGATGCCAGTGTTATTGTAACGATTGGTGCAGGAGATTTAGGAGAAATGGTTCCTTCAATAAAAAAAGCATTATATGAAAGCCTTTAATTGGAATAATGTAAGATTATTGCTAATGTTTGTTTTGGTTATTTTCCTTTTTTCGTTTACATCAAAACGAAATTCCAAAAGAAAATTAACTAAATCGGAAATTGTTTTTGTAGGTGAAAACTCTCTTTATTTAAAAAGTGAAACGGTTAATAAATTGTTGATAGAAAATAATTCGAATGCTAAAACTATAAGAAAAGATAGGCTAGATTTGAATAGATTGGAGCAAGTATTAAATGCTCAAGAAATGATCGAGAAAGCAGACGTTTATGTGAGTATCGATGGTGTTCTAAAAGCAGTTGTGAAACAAAAGACGCCTATAGCTAGAGTCTTTAATGATGAGGGTTCCTTCTATATTGACAGTGAGGGAAATACCATGCCTTTATCGGCAAATTTCACAGCTCGAGTTCCACTTGTTTCTGGGGAGATAAACAAGAAAAATAACAAAGATTTATTTAAATTATTTAAGATAATTTATGATGATGCGTTTTTGAGAAAAAACATCATTGGGATACAAATTATGCCTAATGGTAGCTTATTAATGCTCAATAGAAATTATAATTATCAAATTGATTTTGGTAGTTTGATAAATGTAGAACGTAAATTTCAAAACTATAAAGCTTTTTTTCAAAAAGTAAGTTTGGACAGTTCTTTATATAAATATAAAAAAATAGATCTCAGATTTACGGAACAAGTAGTTTGCACAAAATAATAGAAAATGGAAAAAGAGAATATTGCAGTAGGTCTAGATATTGGGACGACGAAAATTGTTGCCATGATAGGCAAAAAGAATGAGTATGGGAAGCTTGAAATTTTAGGTGTTGGAAAATCTAAAAGTTTAGGTGTGGCAAGAGGTGTTGTAAATAATATTACACAAACCATTCAATCTATTCAGCAAGCAATACTTGAGGCAGAAAATAATTCAGGATATAAAATAAAAGATGTTGTAGTTGGTATAGCAGGTCAGCATATCAGAAGTATTCAGCATAGCGATTACATCAGTAGAAGCAATCCTGAAGAAGTTATTGGTGGAAGTGATATTGATTTATTGATCAATCAGGTTCATAAATTGGCCATGTTGCCAGGAGAAGAGATTATTCATGTATTGCCTCAAGAATTTAAAATTGACGGTCAATCGGATGTTAAGGAACCAATCGGAATGTATGGTGGAAGACTGGAAAGCAGTTTTCATGTTGTAGTAGGACAGGCTTCTTCAATCAGAAACGTTGGAAGATGTATTCAAAGTTCAGGTATTGAATTGTCAGGTTTGACATTGGAACCATTAGCTTCTTCTGATGCCGTCTTGAGTCAGGAAGAAAAAGAAGCAGGTGTTGCTCTTATCGATATTGGAGGAGGAACAACAGATTTAGCCATTTTCAAAGATGGAATTATTCGTCATACTGCGGTGATACCTTTTGGAGGTAATGTAATCACAGATGATATTAAAGAAGGTTGTTCGATTATAGAAAAACAAGCCGAATTATTGAAAGTGAAATTTGGTTCAGCTTGGCCAGGTGAAAATAAAGACAATGAGATTGTTTCTATACCTGGATTAAGAGGAAGAGAGCCTAAAGAGATTTCGTTAAAAAACCTTTCGAAAATAATAAATGCCAGAGTTGTTGAAATCATTGAGCAAGTTTTTACCGAAGTAAGAGCTTATGGACATGAAGATCCTCGAAAAAAATTGATTGCGGGAATCGTTCTTACAGGAGGTGGTGCACAATTGAAACATATCAAGCAATTGGTAGAATACATTACCGGAATGGATACAAGAATTGGTTATCCAAACGAGCACCTAGCTGGAAACTCAGATGAAGAAATTTCAAGTCCATTATATGCTACAGCAGTTGGACTGGTAATGAACAGCATTGAAAACAAAACACAAAGTGCAGTTAAAATGCAGGCAACAGTAACACCAGAAAAAGTAACTTATTATAGAGAGCCTATTGTAGAAGAAAAAGTAGAAATTAAAGAAGAGGTTTATGTACAACCTGAAAGAGTACTTCAAGTAGATCCTGTTAGAGAGGAATCTACTGAAAATAAAATAAGAAGATCGTTT
>NZ_DASTTN010000234.1:0-17843 GCF_035760125.1 Flavobacterium sp. | reverse complement strand
GATATGAGTTATGAGGAAATGCAAAGCAGATTTGATAAAATGCTAACTGCCCAATAATTATTTTGTTTTTAATCAGGCTACTATTTAACGAGTAATTATGTGATAATCATCATTCTTTTGCATTTTTTTAAGTCGTATATTTATATCAGTTTTGTTTGTAAATAAGCGTCAAAAAAATAAAAGATGAATTTCAGATCAATACTAGTTTATGGTTTTACTTTTTTTCTAATAACAGCTTGTTCCGATAAAGAGGATGGTGCGATTAAGTCCGCTATAGGTGATGTAACCGAAAGTGTATATGCATCAGGAGTGGTAAAAGCAGAAGGGCAGTATGTTGTTTACTCTACCGTAAATGGGAATTTGCGAAAAATTGATGTGACCGTTGGTCAAACAATATCCACTGGTCAAAAGTTATTTGAATTGGACGAAGACAGGGCTAATTTGAACACACAGAATGCTGAATTGGCCTATAAACTCAGTCAGGAAAATAATCAATATGTAAAAGATCGAATTGCCGAAACTGAAATTAAAATTCAATCAGCAAAAAATAAAATGCTTTTGGATGAATCTATCCTAAAAAGGAATAAAAGAGTCAAAGAGTTAGAATATATTTCGGATGTGGAATATGAAAAATTGGAACTCTCCTATAAAAGTTCAAAGCTTGAATATGAAGCAGGAATTAAGCAATTAGCAGAACTCAAAGCTCAATTGCAAAATGAAGAAAGCAGAAATAGCAATACGCTAAAAATCAATCAGAAAAACCAAAGCGATTTTACTGTCAAAAGTGTTTTCTCGGGACAATTATTTGATATATTGGTTCGGGAAGGGGCTTACATTACACCACAAATTCCCCTTGCTACCATTGGCAAAGCAAATTCTTTTTTATTGGAATTGGAGGTGGATGAAAACGACATGGTTCGGGTAATTCTTGGACAAAAAGTCTTCGTGACAATGGACAGTTACAAGGGAGCCGTTTTTGAGGCAATAATTGATAAAATTTACCCGATTATGGTAGAGCAGTCGCGTACTTTCAAAATTGAAGCCCATTTTGTAAAGCCACCTTCCAAACTTTATCCAAACTTGACCGCTGAAGCTAATATCGTCATAAAAACAAAAAAGAATGTTATTACTATTCCAAAGAATTATTTGATCGAAAATGAGTATGTTCTCGTGAATAAAAAGGAAAAGCGAAAAGTGAAAACAGGTTTGAGCGATTATCAGAAAGTCGAGATTTTGGAAGGACTAAAACCAGGTGAATCCATTTATAAACCCGAATAATGAACTTCAAACTCATATTAAACATAGCGTTGCATTTGCTTCAGGCAAGGCTCAAGCAAACTATAGTTGCTGCCATTGGCGTGACTTTCAGTATCGCTATGTTTATTGCGTTGGTTAGTTTTATGAATGGACTAAATGAACTGCTGGACGGATTGATGCTCAATAGAACACCACATGTGCGTTTATACAATGATATAAGACCATCCGAGCATCAGCCTATAACTTTGGCGAAAGCCTATAAAAAAAGCGCAAATTTTATTCGATCCATCAAGCCAAAAGATATTGGAAAATCGATTTACAACAGTAAAGCAATTATTGCTTATTTAAAAAAAGACCCACGCATTATTGATGTGGCGCCAAAAATTACAACCCCAGTTTTTTTTAATTCAGGAACGATTGAAATTTCGGGTGTTATCAACGGAATTGATGTACTGTCTGAAGAAAAAATATTCAAAATTAGCGAATACATTATTGAAGGGAATGTGACCAGTTTGTTGCAAAATAACAGCATCATTCTAGGAAAAGGTCTTGCCAATAAAATGTTGCTTACCGTTGGGGACATTGTCAAAATTACTTCTCCCAATGGTAATTTGGCTTCCCTGAAAATAGTTGGAATTTCGCAAATGGGGATTTCAGATGTCGATGATGTGATGAGTTATACTTCATTAGGGACAGCCCAAAAAATATTGGGAGAACCGACCAACTATATTACCGATATTCAAATTCAGTTGCATGACAAAACTATTGCGCCCGAGCTTTCAAAAGAGTTTCGGCATAAATTTAATCTGGATGTAATTGATTATAAAACGGTCAATGCCCAATTTGAGACCGGAAGCAAAATTCGGAATATCATATCTTATGCAGTAGGGATAGTTTTATTGATAGTGGCAGGTTTTGGTATTTATAATATTTTAAACATGATGATTTATGAAAAAATGGACAGCATCGCGATTCTAAAAGCTACTGGTTTTTCCGGTAATGATGTGAAATGGATTTTTATCTCGCTTTCCTTGATTATAGGATTTGTGGGAGGAATGTTTGGACTTTTGTTTGGATTCGTTTTTTCCTCGATTATAGATGTGATTCCTTTCAGGACCACCTCTTTGCCCACCATTACGACCTTTCCTATTTATTATAATGGAATTTTTTATGTAATAGGGATTGTTTTTGCCTTATTCACTACCACAATTGCGGGTTATTTTCCGGCCTCAAAAGCCAGCAAGGTTGATCCGGTAGAAATCATTAGAGGAAAATAATTATGGAGAATAATAAAGTATTGGAAACCATAGGGCTAACGAAGTATTTCTTTGATCCAATAAAATTCAAAGTGATAACCTCAATTGATTTGAGTATTGATCATGGCGAATTTGTTTCGATTGTGGGAAAATCGGGTTGCGGAAAATCGACCTTGCTGTATTTGCTATCTACTATGGATACCGATTATGAAGGTCAAATTTTAATTCATAATGAACTTGTTACGGGAAAATCGGATAAAGTATTAGCACAAATTAGGAATGAGAATATTGGCTTTGTATTTCAGTTTCACTATTTGCTGATTGAATACAATGTTTTAAAAAATGTGATGTTACCTGGTATGAAATTGGCCAAATTTTCAGAACAGGAATTAGAGCATCGTGCATTGGAACATTTAAAAATTTTAGGGATGGAAGATCATGCACTAAAAATGCCGAATCAATTGAGTGGTGGAGAAAAGCAAAGAGTAGCAATTGCCCGAGCGTTAATTAACGATCCATTGATAATAATGGGAGATGAACCAACGGGGAATTTAGATAAAAAAAACAGTGATCTGGTTTTTGATATTTTTAGAGAACTGACAGTAGAAAAAAAACAAACTTTACTCATTGTTACTCACGATACCGATTTTGCCAATAAAACCAATAGAATTATCACTATGGAAGACGGCAGGATTATTTCTTGATTTTTTTTGGGGAACCGATCTTAAAGCATTAACCTAAAACCAAAAACAGGAAGTTCACCTTGCATAAAATCCAAATCTTCGGATCTTTTGAAACCTAGATTTTCATACATTTTCTAGGCAGTTTGCATTGCTTTTGTAGAATGGATAATCACTTGATGGTGTTTTTTATCTTTTGCTTTCTCAATGCAATACATTACTAAAAGTTTTCCGATTCCCAGACCTCTTGTTGAAGCATCTACCGCCAATAATCGAAACCCTGAAGCATTTTTTTCCTTTGTTACGGTTCCTCCAGAACCGTAATACTGCAAATCGCTAAAATAAACGACTGCTCCTGCAATTTTGTCTCCACAAACAGCAATCAAGAGTTGGGTTTCTGCCTTGGTAGCCAGTTCCCCAATGTTGGCAAGCATTTTATAATAATTGGGTTGTTCGGATTCTTTTGGGAATCCTTCCAATTGGGAATAAACTTGAATCAACAATTTGCCAATGGTTTCAAATTCGGGGGGATTTGCATTTCGTATAGTGTAGGTTTTGTTGACCATAATTTATTTACTCTTGATTCAAATTGTTCAATTATGCAGTAGTAGTATAAGGACGTAAATGTATCAAAATAATCATCGAATCACTAAGTATTTACGAAGATGTCCTTTTTGTTTTGTAAGTTGTATTTTTTTTATCAATTTTAAAGTTAAATCGCTGTTTGTTAATAACTTAAATTTGTAACTTTACTAGGAATAGTATGATGTTGAATTGTTGTTTTTAACTTAAAAATTTAATATTATGAAATCACAAATTGCGATTTATGACACCCATGAAAAAGCGGTTAATGCTATCAAAATGTTGCACCAGAAAGATTTTCCCATGGATAATGTTTCACTGTTGGGCAAGGCAGAAGTGATTGAAGATCATATTCATATAAAATCACTGGATACGATAAAAAAAGCGCCCGCACTAGTCGGTATGGGAGCTGGTACACTGATAGGATTACTCTCAGGTATCGGTGTTTTTATGATTCCGGGTTTTGGTTTTTTGTATGGAGCAGGTGCGCTTGTAGGGATTATTGCAGGACTTGATTTGGGTTTGGTTGCCGGTGGTTTTATTTCACTTTTGACCTTTACAGGAATAAAAGAAGAAGAAGTGGTTAAATGCGAGGAACATCTCAGAGAAGGGAAATTTATGGTAATCGTAAAGGGAGCCAAAGAAGAGATTGAAAAAGCCAAACACATTTTGCATACCGAAGGAAACCATCTTGAGTTTATCAGTTAAAAGTTTTGAAGTAAATTCCTTATTTTGATTCAGTTCTTTTAGCTGATGGGAGTGCTTTTTCTTTTTTTTAGAATTATTTCACGATGATATCATGTTTATATAGCAAACCTTTTAGTCCGTCCAATGAAAAAAATGCTTTCTTCAGTTTGGTAGTTTTGGGATCAATAGTATAATTGTAACTGGTTCTGAAATTGGATTTGTTAGCAATGGCTTTGGCAAATTCGGCACGGTATAAATCGCAATTTTCAAATAGCGCTTCGGTTAAATCGGCTGCCATAAAATCAACTGCAATCAAACTACAATTGATAAACGGAGTTCCTTTTAATTTTAGGGTATAAAATTTAGAAAAATCCAAAATGCAATTGTTAAATCGAACCTCAAAAATGAGTTTACTGCACATTGCAAAATTGACTTCCTTGATTTCACATCGATTGAATGTTACGGTTCTCAACGCCACATGATTAATTTTACCTTCGCTAAAAATACAATCATTAAAAACACAATCAATGAAAGTAACATCCATAAAGTTACAGGCCGAAAAGTTACAGTTATTAAACGTACAACATTCAAATTCCTTAAAACTGACTTCATCCACGCCATAGGTATGGTTGTTGTATTCGATATCTAGGAAATATTCTGGCATTAAAGAATTTTAATTTCGGCAAAGAAACGAATTTCTATTTCTTAAACGGATAGCTTTATTATAAAATGCTTTTTTTGTTAAATCTTAATCATTTGATTTTCTCTAATAGAAAAGATTTTTTCATACTATTTGCAGTAATAAATACACATATAAGCATAAGTAAGGAACCGACTAAAAAAGGTGCTCCAGCAAATTGAATTGGAGCTGCAGGACGGGTAAACCAAGTAAATACATTAGTCATTAATAGTGGTCCAATTATAGAAGTTATACTCATTAAGCTTGTTAAAGACCCCTGTAATTCCCCTTGTTCATTTTGTGGAACATTTTTAGAGATAATTGATCGTAGTGATGGACCTGTAATGCCTCCCAAACAGTAAGGAATTAAAAATACAAACATCATCCAGCTTTGAGATGCGAAAGCAAACAATATAAGTGCTAATGTATATAGAACTAGTCCAACAAGAATACATTTTTCATTTCCTATTTTAGGATTAATGATCCGAATCAAACCTCCTTGAACGATGACAACCATTATACCGGCCACTGTTAATGATAGACCGATAAGAGCATTGCTCCAACCAAACTTTTCAATATTAAAAAATGTCCAAGTACTCATTACTGCATGATCGGCGGTATAAAGTAATATAAAAGTAATAATTAATCCACCCGAAATACTTTTGTGTTTTTTTAATTGTAGCAAAGAGCTTATTGGATTGGCTCTTTTCCATTGAAATGGGCGTCTGTTTTCTACCGATAAAGATTCTGGTAAAACAAAATAACCATATATCACATTCATGAATGTCAAAATTGCAGCTGCAATAAACGGAACTCTGGCTCCGAATTCACTCAATACACCACCAAGTACCGGACCTATTATATATCCTAATCCAAAAGCAGCTCCTATCATCCCAAAATGTTTTGCTCTATTTTCATCTGTACTTATATCGGCAATATAAGCAGTAGCAGTTGTAAAACTTGCTCCAAACATTCCTGCAATAATCCGTCCCAGAAATAACCACCATATTGTTGGTGCCAACCAAAGAAAAATATAATCAATTCCAAAACCAAATAATGACAATAACAAAACAGGTCTTCGTCCATATTTATCACTCAAATTACCAATTATTGGAGCGCAAATAAATTGCATAAAGGCATAAGCAAAAAGCAATAAACCTCCCCATTGTGAAGCCTGACTGATATTTCCTCCAATAAGCTGCTCAATTAATCTTGGTAATACAGGGCCAACTATGCTTAGACCGATAACATCCAGTAATAACGTAATGAAAATAAATCGCAGTGCTGCTTTTTTGTTTGAAATCATAGATTGCTTTACTTTAATTCAATAGAATGTGAAAGTAACCTTTTTTTGCAGATATGAAATAAAAAATATAGGAATTTTAGGAGCAAAACATTCCGTAATCAACAACAGTAGTCCCGCTGTCCATTATATCTTTTTATAAGGTAAAGAAAAATTACCTTATAAAAAGGATGCCATTTCCATCGGGGCTAAGTGAGGAACTTAGTTCTATAATTGACTTTCTCAAAAAGAATTTTATTAAAATTGATATTCACTTTTTAAGAGGGCGGAAAGTTATTCTGTTTTGTCCGGTGTCAAATTATTATATCTGATTTTTTAAAATAAAGTGTTTGTAATTTATTTTTGTAGCTTTTTTACGATTAATTTAATAAGAAATTATTGTTAACGTAGCATAAAGTATTCCTGATTATCAAAGAAAGAAAACGTTTTCGTTGACTTTTATCACTTTTGTCTGCTAAAAAAATGTTTTTTTATTTCAATCTTTTATTATTTTCGCAGCCAAATGAGAGTAATTGTAAATTTCATATGTCTGTGTATTTTTCTGCTGGGTGGTGGACAACATCTCCATGCCAATACACATCCTAATGGTATTTGTGATTCTCCTTCTTGGGATTTTGTAAAAAAACAACAAGTAAAACTTAGAACTGCAGAACCTGGTAGTGTCTTAATTGAAGATGCTGACGTGGACTTAGACGAGGAATTTCACAGTAGTGATGATCTTAATAAGGATAGTGCCAATAAAGTTTTAACCGTAAAACATAGTTTGTTAGACGGTTGGTATTTGACATTCTCCAATGAGTTCATTTTCAAGGATTACTCTAAACAGTTTGAAAATTTCGCGCCCAATTGCGCACATTCCAATCCTATTTACCTAAGAATAGGAGTTTTAAGAATTTGATCCATACTATACATCGGTTACCAAAAGTGTGATCTTGTATATCTCTTGGATGTATATTAAATTTTCTTCATCTTTTATGATGGTTCTGGTCTCACACTGGTAACTGATGGTCTTTTATGTTTTAAGGAATTTCAGAATTCCATCTATTTAATTGCTTAACTACCATTTTTTATCATGAAGAGAATTATCGTGTTCACGGGTTTAATTACCCTGTTGTCCCTTGCTAGCTGTACAACTAAAAAAGAAGAAAAAGAAGAAGTCGAAACTTTTGCAGTTACTAATCCTGTAAAGATTGACACTTCGTTTACGAAGCAGTATGTTGCACAAATAAAGTCTTTCCGCAATATTGAGATTCGTGCTCAAGAAAAAGGATTTCTGCAAAATATTTATGTTGATGAAGGTCAGTTTGTAAAAGCAGGCCAGGTATTGTTCCGAATTATGCCAAAAGTATATGAAGCTGAATTATTGGGAGCACAAGCTGAAGAAAAAGCCGCTGAAATTGAGCTTAAAAATGCTAAAACATTAGCAGACAAAAATATAGTTTCAAAAAACGAACAGGCAGTAGCTCAAGCTAAATTAGATCAGGCAAAAGCCGAAGTTGCTCTTGCAAAAGTACATTTGTCATTTACCGAAATCAGAGCTCCGTTTGATGGAACTATCGACAGAATACCAAAAAAACTAGGAAGTCTTATTGATGAAGGGGAGTTACTTACCAGTCTTTCCGATAACAGTCAGATGTTTGCTTATTTTAATGTTTCTGAACCTGAGTATTTAGATTATCAAACCAATGTTAAAGGCAGAGCCCAAAACAGGGTGGGGTTACTATTGGCTAATGGTAGCACATTTAAAGACAAGGGGAATGTTGAAGTTATCGAAAGTGAATTTGATAATGAAACCGGAAATATTGCTTTTAGAGCGCGATTTCCTAATTTAGGAAAATTGTTGAAACATGGAGAAACTGGAAAAGTAATGATGGAAGTCCCTCTTCCTAATGTAATTGTGATTCCACAGAAAGCTACCTATGAAATTCAGGACAAAAAATATGTTTTTGTTGTGGGTAAAGATGATGTTGTGACTTCGAAAGAAATTACAATCAAAGGGGAAATTCCAGATTTGTATATGATAGACGGAGGAATAACTGTAAACGACAAAATCTTACTGGAAGGTGTTCAGAAGGTTAAAGACAATGATAAAATTCACTACACATACCAAGCACCTCAAAAAGTTATTACTCATTTGCGATTAAAAGCAGAATAGAGATAGTTTCCAATTTGGTTTAATCATAAAAAAATAGAAACAAATGTTTGATAAATTTATCCAAAGACCTGTTATGTCGATAGTAATATCGCTTATAATTGTCTTTTTAGGGGTGTTGTCGGTGATGAATTTGCCTATCACCCAATTTCCATCCATATCACCGCCAATGGTGAATATTACTGCAGATTATCCTGGTGCTAATGGGGAATTGATGATTAAATCGGTTGTTATTCCTTTGGAAAGAGCTTTAAATGGAGTTCCAGGAATGAAATATATGACCTCCGATGCAGGAAATGATGGTGAAGCGAGTATCCAAGTTGTATTCAACTTAGGTACCGATCCTAATCAAGCTGCAATTAACGTCCAAAACCGTGTGGCTTCGGTTACCAATAAACTACCACCATTAGTAGTAAGAGAGGGTGTGAAAATTACCCGTGAGGTTCCAAGTATGTTGATGTATGTTAACCTTTTTAGTACAGATAAAAATACTGACCAAAAGTTTTTATACAATTATGCCGATATCAATGTTTTATCAGAATTAAAAAGGGTAAACGGTATTGGATCTGGGGATATTTTAGGAACTCGTGAATATGCGATGCGTATTTGGTTGAAACCAGATCGTATGTTGGCTTATAAAATTTCTGCCGATGAGGTAATGGAAGCATTATCAAGTCAAAGTTTGGAAGCTTCACCAGGAAAAACCGGCGAAGCTTCTGGAAAACGTTCTCAAGCATTTGAATATGTATTGAAATATTCAGGAAGGTTTACGACCAAAGAACAGTATGCTAATATTATATTGAAATCAAATCCAAACGGTGAAATTTTGCGTTTGAAGGATGTTGCCAATATAGAGTTTGGTAGTTCGATGTATGATATTTATTCGAACTTAAATGGTAGACCATCTGCAGCAATTGTACTAAAACAATCTTTTGGAAGTAATGCAAATCAGGTTATTGAAGACTTAAAGGCAAAATTAGAAACCATCAAGAAAAAATTCCCAAAAGGAATGGATTATGAAATTTCGTATGATGTTTCTAAATTTTTGGATGCTTCCATCGAAAAAGTAATTCATACTCTGATTGAAGCTTTTATTTTGGTAGGATTGGTTGTGTTCCTTTTCTTGGGCGATTGGCGTTCTACGGTTATCCCTGCTATTGCTGTGCCGGTTTCGTTAATTGGAACTTTTGCATTCATGCAGTTTTTTGATATTTCGCTAAACTTAATCACTTTGTTTGCATTGGTTTTGGCTATTGGAATCGTCGTCGATGATGCTATTGTGGTTATTGAAGCCGTTCACGCCAAGATGGAAGAAGAACATCTTTCGGCTTTAAAGGCGACTAAAAAAGCGATGCATGAGATTTCAGGTGCTATTATTGCGATTACCTTTTTGATGGTAGCAGTATTTATCCCTGTTACATTTATGTCTGGTCCAGTTGGGATGTTTTATAGACAATTTTCTATTACAATGGTAACAGCGATTGTTCTTTCGGGTGTCGTGGCATTGACATTAACGCCTGCACTTTGTGCGATGATGTTGACAAATAATCATGGGGTGCCTAAAAAGAAAACACCTGTGAATAGATTTGTAGATGGTTTTAATAACTTGTTTAACCTTACACAAACTAAATATCAAAATGTACTTGAAAAAATAGTAAACAGAAGAGCAGTTACTATTATAGTGCTTTTAGGGTTTTGTGCGGGAACATGGTTTGTCAGCAGTACTGTTCCTTCAGGATTTATTCCAAATGAGGATCAAGGAATGTTTTATGCTATTATTCAAACGCCTCCAGGGTCATCATTAGAAAGAACAAACGATATTTCGGTGAAATTGCAAAAAATTGCCGAAAAAGTTGAAGGAGTACAATCCGTTTCTTCATTGGCGGGTTATGAAATTTTGACTGAAGGAACTGGATCTAATTCAGGAACTTGTTTGATAAATCTTAAGGATTGGAAAGACAGAAAGCAATCTGTTCAGGAGATTATGACAGAATTGGAAGAGAAATCCAAAGATATTCCGGGTGCTAATATCGAATTTTTCCAACCGCCAGCGGTGCCAGGATATGGAGCTGCAGGAGGATTTGAGCTTCGTTTATTGGATAAAACGGGTTCAGGCGATTACAAAAAGATGGAAAAGATCAATAATGACTTTGTAAAAGAATTGAACAAACGTCAGGAATTATCTAATGTATTCAGTTTCTATAGTGCCAGTTTTCCTCAATATATGATGAAAGTAGATAATGACTTGGCACAACAAAAAGGGGTATCCATTGAGAATGCCATGAATACGTTGTCTACGTTAGTGGGAAGTAATTACGAAATCAGTTTTATTAAATACGGAATTAATTATAAAGTTATTGTTCAGGCATCTCCTGAATATCGTGCTCAGCCAGATGATATTTTAAAGCTTTATGTAAAAAATAGCCGTGATGAAATGGTACCTTTTTCAGCTTTTATGAAATTAGAAAAGGTGTATGGACTTTCGGAAATTACCAGACATAACATGTACACTTCTACCGAGATTAGTGGTGCTGCAGCTCCAGGATATAGTAGTGGAACTGCCATTAAAGTCATTCAAGAGGTTGCAGCCGAAAAATTGCCTAGAGGATATGATATTGACTGGGCAGGTATTTCTGCTGATGAGGTAGCACAAGGAAATCAGGCTATTTGGGTTTTTCTTATCTGTTTAGGCTTCGTTTATTTGGTCTTAGCTGCTCAATATGAAAGTTTTATATTGCCTTTGTCAGTAATTTTATCATTGCCTGCAGGTATATTTGGTGCTTTCCTTTTACTGAAATTTACAGGTTTGGAAAACAATATCTATGCTCAGGTTGCCATGGTAATGCTTATTGGTTTACTGGGTAAAAATGCTGTTTTGATTGTGGAATTTGCCATTCAGCGTCACGCAGCAGGAAAATCGGTATTTGAAGCAGCTTTGGAAGGCTCAAAAGCCAGGTTCCGTCCTATTTTAATGACTTCATTTGCTTTCATTGCCGGTTTGCTTCCATTGGCGTTTGCTACAGGACCAGGTAAAATTGGAAACAGAACTATCGGTACTGCAGCTGCAGGAGGAATGCTGATAGGAACAATATGCGGAGTATTTATAATCCCAGGATTGTATTATATTTTCGGTAAAATAGCTGAAAGATTCACCTATGTTAAAAATCAAAAAGAAAATCCATTAACCGAAGAATTTGATGATAATCATGCGATATAATAAGTCATTTAAATATATTATCCCGCTAGGTATTTGCCTAGCGGCGGTAAGCTGTACTCCAGCTTTAGCGCCATTGGCGGAAACTAAAGCTGTTCCAGAATCTTTCGATAAGAGTACCGATACAACCAATACATCAACTATTCCTTGGCGTACCTACTTTAAGGATCCAAATCTGGTGAATTTGATTGACACAGCCTTGAAAAACAATCAGGAGTTACAGATCACTTTGCAGGAAGTAGAAATAGCCAAGAACGATATTCGTGTGAGGAAAGGTGCTCTTTTGCCATCAGTTGGCATTGGAGCAGGAGCAGGGATTGAAAAAGTGGGAAGATATACCAGTCAAGGAGCAGGTGATGCTTCCACAGAAATAAAACCTGGCAAGGAAATGCCAGACCCGTTGGGTGATTTGAAAATAGCTGCCTATGCACATTGGGAGGTTGATATCTGGAAAAAACTGCGCAATTCAAAGAAAGCAGCAGTGAGTCGATATTTATCGACTGTGGAGGGGAAAAACTTCGTAATTACAAACCTTATTTCTGAGGTAGCTGATTCTTATTATGAATTATTGGCTCTAGACAGTCAATTGGAGATTGTAAGAAAGACTATTGAATTGCAATCAAACGCTTTAGAGGTTGTTAAAATTCAGAAAGAAGCTGCCAGAACAACCGAATTGGCTGTTCAAAAATTCCAGGCTGAGGTCTTGGCTTCAAAAAGTATGGAGTTTGATATTCTTCAAAATATAAAAGAAACGGAGAATAAAATCAATTTCTTGCTTGGACAGTATCCTCAGGAAATTAAGAGGGACAAAAGTAATTTCATGAATTTGATGCCTTCTGTAATCAATTCTGGGATTCCGTCTCAATTGTTGGCCAATCGCCCTGATATCAAACAAGCCGAATTGGAATTGGAAGCCGCAAAGCTGGATGTAAAAGTGGCCCGAGCCGAGTTTTATCCTTCGCTTGACATTACCGCAGCAATAGGGGTGAATGCCTTTAATCCGTCCTATTTGTTTACGCTTCCAGAATCGTTACTGTATTCATTAGCCGGAGATTTGGCTGCTCCTTTGATTAACAGAAATGCCATCAAAGCGGAGTATAGCAGTGCCAATGCTCGACAACTACAAGCTTTGTACAACTACGAGCGAACCATTCTAAATGCGTATTTGGAAGTATCAACCCAGCTTTCCAAAATCAATAATTTAGAAAAAAGCTATGATCTAAAATCACAGCAAGTAGTTGCAATGAACCGTTCGATTGATGTGGCCGGCGATTTATTCAAGTCTGCCAAAGCTGATTATTTTGAAGTTTTGATGACTCAGCGTGATGCTTTGGAATCCAAACTTGAATTGATAGATACTAAAAAAGAACAGCTCAACGCCTCAGTCCTTGTTTACAGGGATTTAGGTGGTGGATGGAAATAACGTGGTTGTTATAATTGTGATTAAGTCCTAAACATGTTAAAGTGTTTAGGGCTTTTTTTATAGCAAAAAAGATATAAAACGATTGGTGTTTTTTAGAAGCGGAACATTTCGTAATCAACAACAATAGTCCCGCTGTCCATTATATCTTTTTATAAGGTTAAGAAAAATAACCTTATAAAAAGGATGCCATTTCCATCGGGGCTAGGCGAGAAGTGTAGTTCTATAATAAAAAAAACCTAAGCATTTTAAAACGTTTAGGTTTTTTGTGAGTTTTATGAGCAATCATAAATCACTTATGATTGATATTTTAGATTAGCGCATTGCAAACCTCAATTTAAGTCCATAAGAAATCAATTTCATATCCTCAGCGTATGGTGAATCAAATACGCTGTTGTACTTTAACTCGACAGGTATTTCAGCGTTGTATTGAACTAGGTTTTTATTTTCATTTTTATCATAAATATTATTTAATCCGTAGTCCAGATAAGCACCAATATAGATAGAACTTTTTTCTCCTATGTGTTGTTTAAAACCAGTTTCAAAAGTGAATGAATAAGATACTTCGGTATTAAAATCCTGTTTATTTATTTTTACGTTATCTGTACTTGCAAATCCTGCAAAAGTCGGTCCAAATAATTCAATATTATATTGCGGATAATAACCGCTCGTAGTTAGATTTTGCATACTTGTTTCATAAGTTCCGTTTGTTGCAAATCCTATTTTGGCGCCCGCTGCAAGATATAATTTTGAAGTTCCTGGAGTTTCAAATTGAATGCCAATAGGGATATTAACATATCCTAATTTTTGTTCTTCTCTCAAATTTGTTGCTTTATATCTAAATTGGAACGATTCATTTTCAGAATCCGTGGTCATATATTGTCCCGCCAAAAACTGATATTTTGCTGTAGAACTGTATGTTTGGTATTCTAGGCCTACACCAACGCTAAAACCTTCGTTTAGATAATACGAATAGCGGAGCCCAGCACTAAAGCCATTTCCGTGTACCAAATCTCCCGATGTTTTATAATCCATATAGGAAGCTGGACCACCGACAGCAACTGAAAATTCGTGCTTTTTTTCCTGACTGTAACTAGTTAAGCAAATTCCTAGAAATGCCATGATCATTAATATTGAGCGTATGTAGTTTGTTATATATTTTTTCATCTTAAAATTATTTTATGCCAGTACTATTCTAAAATAGTACTGGCAGAATTTATTTATTTTACAATTACTTTTAGTGATTTTTTGATATTTGGTGTTTCAATAACCACAATATACATATTGCCGTCTGCTGTTTCAGGTAATTTTATCTCTGTTTTAGATGTAGATGACTGTATTGTTTTTACTAATTTACCAGAAACAGAATAAAGATTTATTTGCATTTTTTCCAGTTCGTTTGCAGGAAAATCGACGTCAACTGTAATTACCTTTCCTGCCTCGGTTGGATTTGGATAAAGCCTAGCCTGAAGTGAGTTTTGTAGCTCAATTTGGGTAGAACAAGTTTGCAATATTTTTCCATTCTTTAGAGTCAATTTTACCATGTAAATAGCCGAAGGGTCTAATACGTCACTTATGTTATTTCCAGCAGAATAGTATTGTCCGGTTCCTATTGATTGACCGTTTTTAAACCATTCGTAAGCAATAAACTCGTAACCACCATTGGTTTGAGGATTGTTATTTACAAGAAGCACATTATTAAATTTCTGATGAACTATGTCAAAGAAATTAAAAGGTTTTTCTACTACTATAGTGTAATTATCCGTAGTAGTTCCATCTTCTGAAATAATGATAATATTTTGCGTATAAATTCCTGGTTTAGGCGAATCAATAATAAAATTAGGTGAAGGATTAATTGTAGCATTGGTTTCATTCAAAACAGAAAGATTAAGATTATTTTCACCACATTCCATCAAATAATTTATTTGCTTCGGAGGGTTTTCATAAGTTGTATTACCAATAGTAATTTGATTAACAGTAACACTATTGTTTTTAATTGTCAGAATTTGTGAAATATTTTCTGCAGCTAAATAATTGTCATTGCCATCTTGATAGGCAGTGATTACAAGTTGTCCTGCTCTATACATAGTAACTAAACCACTTGTAGAAACATTTGCAGCTGGGAGAGTAGAAGTGTATGCAAATGAGTAACTTGCTGGTAAACCGGAACTTGCAGTTGCATCTAAATTGAAATTATTATTAGTTCCAAGGGTTTTTACAGGCAAAGCGTCAAAAGTAATTTGCTGAGAAGCTTTTTTAATATCAAGTTTTGCTGTTAAAACAATTGAAGGGCAATTTGGTGTACTTACTGATGGTAATACTGATGCGGTTACTGTATAACTGCCGGCATTAATAGCACCGTTTAGCGTTGCTGCTGCTGGTGTTATAGCATAAGTTACTTGAGCTCCTGTAGGAAGGTTTTCAACTTGCAGTGCATGAAGATTTCCATCAAAAGTGTATTCAGCATCACTAAAAGTCACCGTTTCAATAGGAGAAGAAATTACGATTACATTTTGCGTTTGGGTAGCAGTATTGCCATTTCCATCATCATATGTCCAGGTAATGCTATAATTTCCATGGGCTGAATAGGTCAACGGATCCGATGTGGTACCGGTAATTGTCCCTGCACAGTTGTCAGTTGCCGTTGGGGCCGAAATAATGCCTGAAGTTACGGCACATGATGCCGTTACATCTGGAAGATTCGTTACATCTGCCACAGGCGCGGTTATGTCTTGCACGAATACATTTTGCGTTTGGGTGGAGCTATTGCCATTTCCGTCATTATATGTCCAGGTAATGGTATAATTTCCTTGTGCCAAATAGGTCAACGGATCCGATGTCGTACCCGTAATTGCTCCTGCACAGTTGTCGGTTGCCGTTGGGGCCGTAATCATGCCCGAAGTTACGGCACATGATGCCGTTACATCTGGAAGATTCGTTACATCTGCCACAGGCGCGGTTATGTCTTGCACGAATACATTTTGCGTTTGGGTGGAGCTATTGCCATTTCCGTCGTCATATGTCCAGGTAATGGTATAATTTCCTTGGGCTGAATAGGTCAACGGATCCGATGTGGTACCCATAATTGTTCCTGCACAGTTGTCGGTTGCCGTTGGGGCTGTAATCATGCCCGAAGTTACGGCACATGGAGTCGTTACATCTGGAAGATTTGTTATATCGGCCACAGGTGCGGTTGCATCTTGCACGATTACATTTTGCGTTTGAGTTACAGTATTGCCATTTCCATCATCATATGTCCAGGTAATGGTATAATTTCCTTGGGCCGAATAGGTCAACGGATCAGATGTGGTACCCGTAATTGTCCCTGCACAGTTGTCGGTTGCCGTCGGAGCCGTAATCATGGCTGAAGTTATGGCACATGAGGCCGTTACATCTGGAAGATTCGTTACATTTGCCACAGGCGCGGTTATGTCGTGCACGATTACATTTTGCGTTTGAGTGGCAGTATTGCCATTTCCGTCGTCATATGTCCAGATAATGGTATAATTTCCTTGGGTCGAATAGGTCAACGGATCCGATGTGGTACCCGTAATTGTCCCTGTACAGTTGTCGGTTGCCGTTGGAGCCGTAATCATGCCCGAAGTTATGGCACATGGAGTCGTTACATCTGGAAGATTCGTTACATCTGCCACAGGTGCGGTTGCATCTGACGCAACCGTTATATTTATTGATTTGGTTAGTATGCAACTATTTGCATCTGTAATTGTTACAATATAGTTTCCTGCTGTTAGTCCGGTAGCGGTATCAGCCGTTCCTCCAAAGGGTGACCAAGAATAGGTATATCCCGGAGTTCCCCCAGAAGCCATTACAGAAGCTACACCATTATTTCCACCGTTACAAGATATATTGGTTTGGAAAGTTGTGGCTGTAATTGGACTAGGTTCAGTAATCGTAAAACTTTCTGTTGCAGTACAATTATTTGCATCTGTGATGGTGCAAATGTAAGTTCCAGCAGTTAATCCTGTAGCCGTATTTGCAGTTCCACCGGAAGGTGACCAAGAATAAGTTAAAGTTCCAGTTCCTCCAGAAGCTGTTACCGAAGTTGAACCATCACTCGCAGCATTACAAGTTATATTAGTCTGAGAGAGAATAGAGGTAATTGCTAATGGCTCCGTTATTGTGAAGTTTCGAGTTGCTGTACATCCGTTTGCGTCCGTTACAGTTACGGTGTTGCTTCCTGCCGCAAGTCCGGTATCTGCAGCAGCCGTTCCTCCAGAAGGCGACCAAGAATATGTGTATCCCGGGGTTCCACCAGAAGGAGAAACCGATGCAGTACCATTTATTCCTCCGTTACAGGACAAGTTCGTTTGAGATCCTGAAGCAGTATTGATTGCCGACGGCTCTGCAAGGGTATAGTTTCGAGTTGCTGAACATCCGTTTGCATCCGTTACGGTTACCGTGTAGCTTCCTGCTGCAAGTCCAGTTGCTGTAGCAGCAGTTCCACCAGAAGGCGACCAAGAATAAGTGTATCCCGGGGTTCCGCCAGAAGAAGAAACCGATGCGGAACCATTTATTCCTCCGTTACAGGACAAGTTCGTTTGAGATCCTGAAGCAGTACTGATTGCCGACGGCTGAGTAATAGTATAATTTCG
>NZ_DASTTN010000233.1:0-3770 GCF_035760125.1 Flavobacterium sp. | reverse complement strand
CATTCTAAATAGCCATAAACGGCAATAATTGTAAATATTATATATTGAAAACTGGTAAAAGTATAACCTTTTGCAAAATAAAGTGGTATGGAAAGTAAATCTCCTACAATCCAAAAAATCCAATTTTCAATTTTTCTTTTGGCCATCAACCACATACCTACAAAAAATATTGCAGTCAAAAAGGTATCAACATACGAATACCAGCTTGCAAATTTATTAAAATAAAGATAGACAGTAATCACAAAAATGAGTGTCATAATAAAAATAACGACCGACATTACTTTTTCCTTATTAGTCATCACCGATACTGGAAACTCATCGACATCCCCTTTTTTACGCGTCCAGTGATACCAACCATAAATACTCATTATAAAATAATACACATTAATCATGGAATCTCCCAATAAACTCCATTGCCAGAGCAAATATGCGTATATAAACGTACTGATTAATCCTGTTGGAAAAACCCAAATATTATCTTTTTTGGCGCACCAAACACTCCAAAGTCCAAAAAAAACTGCAATCAACTCTAAATACACTTCATGAAGTGGGTAACCTTTGTATTGGGCAAAAAAATAGTCAAACATTTAAAATTTTAGATTTATGCGTTTAGATGAGGTCTGATTAAAAAATTCGGCATCATTTTCAAAAGCGGTTCCAATAACTACTAAATCAGCACCTGCTTCGTAAGCTCTTTGAATGCCTTGCAAATCTATAATTCCGCCACCAACAATTAGAGGAATTTCAATATTATTTGATACTTTTTTTATCATTTCAAAAGGAACAGCCTGTTTAGCACCACTTCCCGCTTCGAGATAAATAAGTTTGTTTCCCAACATCTCCCCTGCCTGTGCGGTATGCATCGCATAATCGCTATTATTCCTATCCAACGGCTTCGTATTGCTCACTCTAGCGACCGCTGTTTCACTACCGCTTTCGATCAACATATAACCTGTCGAAATAATTTCGAGTTCAGTTTTTTTCAAAATTGGAACGGCATCTACTTGATGTTCTATCAAATAATCTGGATTTCGACCTGATATTAGGGAAAGAAATAGAATTGCATCAGCATTAGCAGAAATCTGAGATGGGTTTCCCGGGAAAAGGACTATTGGCAAATTTATTTTTTCTTTTAGACAAACAATTAATTCATCCAAAATATTATTTCGAACATGACTTCCGCCAATGAAAATATGCGTTGCGGGTGATTGATTTACTTTTTCGATTAAATATCCTAAATTCTCCCAAACAATTTTGTCGGGATCCAGAAGGATAGCAAGTAATTTTCGGTTTTCAGTTTTGGCCTGAATTATAGCATTATAAATATTGGTCATAGGCAGTCACTCACAGATTCACTAAACAGGCGCAAAGCTAAGTAAAGATTTAAAATTATTCTCGATTATTCAAAAGCATAAACAAGAGTAAAATTTTGTGTTAAACCATCCTTGTTATTTGATTCAAATTCCTCAAAACAAATAGTAAAATCCCTTATTATACTATCAAAATGAAGTTCTGTCTTGGTATGCTTATTATCCATTTCAAAAGGATTAACTTTAATATGGTCTCTGAAACTGATTCCTTTTTCGTTTCTGATTTTAAAAATGGCCTCTTTGGCACCCCATATCACGGTCAGTTTCCTGATGTATTCTGTTTTTTCATCTGGGTTCAAAAAGGAAAACTCAGATTCTGTGAATTTATCGGCAATGCGGATGATTTTTTCGCGTTGTAGTTCGATATCAATCCCAGCCACTTCATCACTTATAATAATAGCCGAAAATTGATGGGAATGGGTAATCGAAATATGCTTTCCGTCATATAAATGCGGTTTACCAAATTCGTCATAATACAAATCAAAATCTGTATACCCCACCTGCTGAAACAGTTTGCGAACACTCAAGAAAGCACGCTGATGTATCTCGGATTTCATGCCGTTCAATCGGTTTATGTTACTGTCATTAAGAACGACTGCTTCAAAAAGCTCCTGATAGGATTCAGTTATTTCCCAAACAAGAATTTGAGTTGAAGGATTTAAGGTTATGGTCTTGTATAATGGCATTGTATTTAATTTTAACAGGCAAAAAAAACAAATTATCTACTAATTCATATAAACAGCTTTTAATAATCTAAATCATTATTTTACTGTCTTCATATCTATAACAATTCAGCCAATTTCACAATTACCCATGCTAATGGAATAAAAATAAATTGTCCCAAAAGCGTCCCAAAGATACGGGCAATAATAACAAAAGTTAAATGCCTTCTAAAAAATGATTCTGTAACCGAACCGTCAATAACTTTGTCAGTTAATGTTGCGTGATAAGGTTCTATAAATAACATCATCCCTATAGAACCTAAACTTACAGCCACACCACTCATTGACAATGATGTCGTTCGTAAATTTGGATTTAAATAACCTGCATACAAACAAGAAAGCACACTTACCGTAATAAAAGCATATACAATAACGTTGAGCAAAACTAACTCCATATATATATCTTTGTATTTGTTTAAACGATAAAAATTAGACTTTTTGGGTATTGTAAAACTTTGCTTAAAATGAAAAAATGTAGCCAAACTGAATGATTTTATTACTACAACAAAAACAGAACGATTATTATACAATGCGTTTACTCCTTTTTCCATAAACCTATGAATTGTTGGTATAAACAATCCTCCAATAATACTACCAATTGTAGCTGAAAAAATAATACTCCTAAATATTAAATCATTTGGTGAATTTCCTAAGATAATATTGTTCTCTATAGTTTTTGTCAATAATGGGGCTTGTATTGTATTAGAGAATTGTGATATAATAATAATGATATTAAATATCGAAGCAGAAGAAGCAATACGTCTGGTTCGTGTCCCAACAATCTTAGCCGATAAACTAATTATTCCAATAAAATGAATTATTGAAGTAAGAACGCAAACTAATAAAATATTGATAGTCATATATTTTTAATTAAAAAAATCACAAGAAATTGTTTTTTCAAGATGCAACTTTTTGATTACAACTATTAAAATCCTCAAGCAAACATAATTTTACAGAACAAAAATGTATTAAAAAAACTTTTAATCAATTTTTGAAAACAGATCTTAAAAAAGCAAACATTTTAGGAAATCTCAATCTAATTTGAGTCAAAATTAAACTTCTCGATGTAATCTTATATATTGACACATACCCTAAAAATGAAGAGTTGTAATTTCCCCTTTTTTTATTTTTAAAATCTATAATTAATTCTGAATAGATACGCTCCAAGCGGGTAACTATTGAGAAAAAATCTGATTCTTTTATAATATATTCAGAAACTTTAATTATTTCAGAAGAGTTATATTTATTAATTTCTTTAATCAAATTATTTTTTACAGGGCTGTTCGTCATAAGTTTCATTCCAAAATTAAAGGCTCTAAAATGTTTCATATTTGAACTTGTAACCATACCGCCTAATCCTCTATAATCACAAACAATCACTGCCGCTCCTGTAGCCATTGCCTCTATTGCTGCTTTTGCTTTTGCAAATACCAAATCATATTTTTGGAGAATCTCTTCAGGTTTTAAACAAGGATTACCACTTGAAGAACCAATTATTTCAAGTTCAATCCCAAGCTCAACGCATGCCCCCTTAATTTCGGGATAAATATTATTCTCATTCAAATAATTAGAAAAAACCAATGCTTTTTTTGGATGAGAATTTATTTTTTCTTTCAATCGAAATCGATTTGTATTTGCCCAATTATAAATAACTTCAACATCTTCTTCTTTAAAACCA
>NZ_DASTTN010000232.1:0-2977 GCF_035760125.1 Flavobacterium sp. | reverse complement strand
TTGTCATAATCTCTTCCCAACCCATTAAAATTTTATTATGCTTTTTGAGCATTGGAATTAATTGCATCGTGAAATAGGTTTGTAATTCATGGTTGTTTGCCAAATTATGTTTCTTTTTGAATTCCTGAATTTTAGGATTTGAGTCCCAGTCTTTACCTTCATTTTCATCACCCCCTATGTGAAAAAATTTACCAGGAAAGAGCGGACAGATTTCATCAAAAAATTCACTTAATAATTGATACGTTTTTGGATTTGAAGGATCTAATGTAGGAGAAAAAACCCCCGCATTTCTTTCCAAACTATAGGATTGTATTTGCGTAAATTCTTGTCCTTTTTCACCTGAATTTAAATGCAAATTCACCACTTTACTTCCTATTTCTGGATAGGCAGTCAATATAGCCGACCCATGCCCAGGTACATCTAGTTCAGGAACCACCAAAATCCCTCTATCTGCAGCATATTTTACAACACTTTTAATTTCTTCTTGGGTATAATAATTTCCATCTGATGCCATTTGAATTAGTTTCGGATGTTTTTTCATTTCGATTCTCCAACCTTGATCATCTACTAAATGCCAATGAAAAACATTCATCTTTACTGCTGCCATTCCATCCAAATTCCGTTTTATAACATCAACTGGCATAAAATGTCTTGCTCCATCAATCATTAAACCTCTCCAAGTAAATCTTGGGAAATCTGAAATTTTAGAAAGCGGAAAATAAAAGGATTTGCTATTATTTTGCAACAGTTGTAATAAGGTTTCCAGTGCATGCAAAGCTCCTACATCTGTAGTTGCATTTATGGTAATTTTATTGGTAGTTATATCCAATAAGTAACTTTCATCTTCATACAATTCAATTTTTCCGGCTCGAACACAATTGATTTGTAATTCGGCATCAGGAACTTCATTTAAACCAGTTATAAAGCCTTGATTAAAAAACACACCTGTTCTTCCGTCCAATCGTCTTAAAAAATTAGAGGCACCAATGAATATTCTAGAATTTGGAGCTCCAGTAATATTCACTTTAAAGTTTTTTGTCAAAGGAAAACTACCCTCTGAAAGCGAAATGTTTTGAGGCCACGGCATAATATTTAATTGCTCTTTACTAATTTGAGCTGATGAAATAATAGAGGCAAATAAAAAAATTATGATGTATTTCATTTTATAAAGAAACTATATTAAAAATATGAATTGCAAAAAAAAGTATTGTAAAACAAGCGCTAAACTCAAGAATTTATACTCCATACAAAAACTTAGAGCCTAGCAACTTTAGTAAACACTCAAAACAAAAAATAGTATTTAGTACTCAAAACGTTTAAAAGCTTCAATCGCTTCATACTCGGCAAGTCCTAATTTATCGTATAACTTTGCCGTATTTTTATTTCGATCCTCGGCTCTAACCCAAAACTCTCTCGAATCGTTTCCTTGGAACATTACCCTGTCTTTTTGGGACTGGTGGTATAAAATTGCCTGTCTTTTCAACATTACTTCGTCCGGACTCAATGGAACAGCCATGTCAATTTCGTGAATATCCCACTCGTGCCAAGCACCTCTATACAACCACAACCAACAATCGTTCATGAATGGTTTTGATTTCAATGCCTTCATGGCCGCAAAAATGGCATTCAAACATACTTCGTGTGTACCATGTGGATCAGCCAGATCTCCTGCTGCAAATACTTGATGCGGCTTGATTCTCTCGATAATTTCTTTCACAATGGCAATATCTTCCGGTCCCAATGGATTTTTTTGAACCATACCCGTTTCATAGAACGGCATATCCAAAAAATGGGTGTTTTCGTCTTTCAAACCGATGTATCTCGTTGCCGCATAAGACTCACGTCTTCTGATCAATCCTTTTAATTTACGCACTTCGGCAGAATCGCTTTGTCCCAGTGGTTTAGAATTAATGGAATCAATTACCGCTTGGAAATCAATTCCCGATTTATTTCCTTCTGTAAAATCATTGCACACTTCGGCAAACTTCAATGCCTCATCATCAGTAACCGCAATGTTTCCTGAGGTCTGATACACCACGTGCACATCATGTCCCTGTTTGATTAATTTGGCAAATGTTCCTCCCATCGAAATAACGTCGTCATCCGGATGCGGACTGAACAAAATCACTCTTTTCTTGGCAGGATTTGCTCTTTCCGGTCTGTGAGAATCATCCGTATTGGGTTTTCCTCCCGGCCATCCCGTAATGGTATGCTGCAATACATTGAACATATTGATGTTCAAATCATATGATGAACTTCCGGCTGCCAATAAATCGGACATTCCGTTGTTGTTATAATCTCTGTCAGTCAATTTAAGAATCGATTGATTGGTATGTTGACAAAGCCAAACAATTGCCTTGTTTTTCAAATGTTCTGTCCAGATGCATTCTCCCACCAACCAAGGTGTTTCCAATCTGGTCAATTCAGAAGCGGCACCTTCATCCAATACAAAAGTTGTGTTGTTGTGATTCTGCAAAAAAGTAGCAGGAACTTCAGAACTGATTTCACCTTGAATGGTTCTCTTGATAATGGAAGCTTTATTTTGTCCCCAAGCCATTAACACAATTCTTTTGGAACGTAGGATTGTCGAAACTCCCATTGTGATTGCTTTTTTGGGAACATTCCCAATTCCGTTGAAATCACCCGAAGCATCCACTTTGGTGATATGGTCCAAAGTGATAATTCTGGTTCCCGAATTGATGTGTGAACCCGGCTCATTAAAACCAACGTGACCCGTACGGCCTATTCCCAACAATTGAAAATCCAGTCCTCCCGCATTTTTAATATTCATCTCATAATCAACACAAAACTGGTTCAGATCCTCCAAAGCAACGGTTCCGTCCGGAATATTTATATTTTCGGGTTTAATGTCAACATGGTTAAAAAGATGCTGGTGCATGAAGTAATGGTAACTTTGGTTGCTTTCCTTTGGCATAGGATAGTATTCATCCAGGTTGAAAGTCACAACATTGTCAAA
>NZ_DASTTN010000231.1:0-2482 GCF_035760125.1 Flavobacterium sp. | reverse complement strand
CTGCACAACACCCGATTCCAGTCGGGACATATTCAATAAATTTTCGACTTGATGGTTCAATCGCAACGAAGCTTTTTCAATTTCAGAATATAAATTTTCCTTGTTTTCTTCAGAAATAGATACCGATTTGCTTTGAATCGTATCAATAGCTCCCATAATAGTAGAGATTGGGGTTCTCAACTCATGAGATAAGGAATCAAGTAATGCGTTGTAAAGTTTCATAGTATTGACTCTAACCTCTTTTACCTGCAATATCTTTTCCGCTCTTCTTATTTTATTGGTTAAAACTGCATTTACAAGTGCAATGATGAAGAATAAAACCAATAGCAATGAATCTTCAGCATCACTGATATGAAAAGTATAATACGGCTGAATGAAGAAAAAGTTCAATATTAATGCGCTCAAAATAGCGCTAAGAAGTAGTGGCAAAATAGCCAAAAACATAGACAGCACGGAAACTACCACCAATAAAATATAACCTACAATCTTATAGTCTAAATAATCTCGGGTAAATAAACACAGTGAAGCTACAGAACCAATAGATAGTACACTTACTAAATATTGATTTCTTATTTTGATTTGATCCAAAATACTACTCATACCCTTTGTATTTATTTTCGGAGGGCAAAGTTAAAGGATATGATGTAAGTATTTTATAATATAATAAACTAGAGTATAAAGATTTTATAAAGATTCCCTTTAATACCCAAGATAAATTTATTTTTTCACTACCGGAAAACCTATTCATTCAGTTTATGCACTCAATAATTTAAAATAAAAAGTGCTTCCCAACCCAAGTTCACTTTCAACACCTATTATTCCTCCTTGGGCTTCGATAAACTCTTTGGATATGGCCAATCCCAATCCAGTTCCCGTTTTATGGCTTCCCGGAATTTGAAAATATTTATCAAAAACTTTAGCCAAATAACGATTATCAATTCCTTTTCCTGAATCAATAACCGTAAATAAAATTTGATGATTATCATTTTTTAATTTCACTCGAATCGTACTCTTTTCGGAAGAATAGCGAATGGCATTGGTCAAGAAATTAATCAGCACCCATGACGTTTTTTCGCTATCCGCCTTTACCATTGGAAGGCTATCATCCGTTTCAACAAGCAGTTCTATTTGTTTTTGTTCGGCTTGCACTTTTACGGCTTCGGTAGCATAATGTACAATTTCGTACGGATTGCTTTTGTCAATATTCAATTGAATATTCCCGGTTTCTACCTGTGAAAGTTCCAATAATTCTCCCGTAATTTTCAACAAGCGTTCACTATCATCTTTGATACCTTCGACTAAATGCTTTTGCTCATCATTTAAGATACCCGTTTGTTCTTTTTCCAATAATTGCAGGCTGAATTTTATAGACGAAATCGGAGTCTTTAATTCGTGGGAAATAGTGGCAATAAAATTGGTTTTGGCAAAATCTAATTCTTTAAAGGGAGTAATATTTCTCAAAATAATCACATCACCGATATCAATCGTTTGTTCTTCTCCAGTGGGCTGAATAGTTATATTTACAGTTTCTTTTTCAAAATAACTTTCTTTCCCGTCGGCAAAAATCTTCATCGGAGGTGCTTTACGCACCTGAAAATTAGCTTCATCCTCAATGTTTTTAACAATCAAAGATTTCATCAAATCATTTGTCAATGCTAAGGTTGTTGCTGTTTTCCCTAGTACGTCTTCCGATTTCAGGCCGATTACTTTCAGAGCTTCGTCATTGACAAATAAAATCAATCCCTGATTGTCCAATCCAATAATAGGATCGTTCATCTTGTTGATTAAAGTTTCCAATCTTTTCTTTTCAAACGATAATTTATAGAGATTACTGTTGTGATATTCTTGCAGTTTTTGGGCCATTGTATTGAATGATTTAGCCAAATCGCCAAACTCATTGTGGTCCATAAAATGCACTCGTTCCGAATAATTTTTATTGGCAATTTCTTTAATGCTTGCCGTAAGCTCTTTTATAGGATTGGCAATATTATTGGGTAAATTCACCAAAAGATTAAAAGCTATCAAAAAGCAAAGTGTCCCGGTAATAGCAATCCACATATTGGCCGTTTCCGCTGTTCTGTTGGCAATGTCGCTTTTTTGCTTTATGGCATTCATATTTAGCTTCATTATCTCAAAAATATCCAGACGAATTTGATTTTTTAAAATCTCACTATTTTTATTTACTTTCAAAAGAGCAAAACTTTTTTGCAAATTACGTGTCGCATTATCCTCCCCTTCTTCAGTTACATTCTTATTTTGTTTATTCAGATTCGATTCAAATGTAGTTATCGCTTTTTCTTCATCGCCGGTTATCTGATTCAATGAAAGCAACATATTCCGAGAATATTCCAATGTGTTATAATTGGCTTTCAAAATATTTTCAGTGTCTTTTTTAATTGAGAAAATATAAAAAGCACTCACTAAAGTCAAGATAATTATCAATAAAAATAACAATCCGACACCTAGGTTTAATTTAGTTTTA
>NZ_DASTTN010000230.1:0-5774 GCF_035760125.1 Flavobacterium sp. | reverse complement strand
GTTTTGGGATCTTTGCTCTTTTTTTATACCGGAATGATGAACGGTACAGGAAGTATTGTAACTGGATTTATGACCAATATTTTAGGTTTTGACAGTATCTATGTGGCAAGAACACATTTGGCCATTCTGATAGGTCTTTTTATAGCCATTCCGTTATCCACTTATCTTTTGTTCAAAAGAATTTATTTGGCTACGCTTTGGGTTATGGGTTTTGCCAGTTACGGAATGTATCATATCATTCTCTATTTTAGATTTTATCCCGAAATTGACACATCCGATTTTTTTGGTCCTTTTATATTCAAAGGGCTTGCCATTGGTTTTTTGTACCCAGCGGCCTCTCTATATATTTCAGAGAACGTGCCTAAACCTTTGGGTGATTCCCGAATGATGAGCGGTGTGATTTCGCGGGCTGTTTTTGCCTCATTATTGGGAGGGGCTATTTTAGGAACTTTTATTTCCAATATAAATGTGCAACATAAAACAGGCCTTAGTCAGCAATTATCGGAATTAAACCCGATGGCCAAAGCGCAGCTGAATAAGAACAAAAATTACTATATGCTTCAAGGATTATCAGTATGGGAAGCACAAAAAAAAGCCGAAAAAAGTCTTTCAAACCAAACATCACAGTCAGCGTTAATGTTGGCTTACAAAGATATTTATCTGGTAATGGCAGCACTATGTTTCTTCCCGATTCTGGTTCTCCTTTTGTTTCGATTAGGACGAAGGCCAATTGGTCGTGTTGATGTGGAGCCGATACCTTTCTAAAGATGCTAAGATACTCAGTTGCTAAGACTTTAAGATTTGGGTTGGCAATTTTAAAAAGGATAAAATGATTATAAAATGCAGTGTAACTATTTTTCATAAGCTTAGATTCTTAGCAACTTAGAATCTAAAAAAATAAATATTATGGTAAAAAAACAATATCGTTTCTTGAATCATTTATGGAATAAGGAAAGTGGTCTTAGCGGAATGCTGATTTTACTTTTTATTATGCACTTTGTTTTGATTCCAATATTTGGGAACTATTCTTCCTTTATGGTCATTACGAATATATTTTGGATGCTGTTCCTTGTGGCCGGTATTATTTCTTTGTCCAAATCCAAAAAACAAACATTCTTATTCATAATTATTCCATTTTTGTTTATCCTTTTTGGCTGGCTTTCTGTTTTCATAGAGACTCCATTTGTTCACTTGGGAGATATCGTTTTTACTGTTCTTACTTTTGGGTTATTAATTTATTTGGTTTTAGTAAAAGTTTTTGAACCAGGACCAATAACCGAATATCGAGTGATAGGTTCCATAGTGGTTTATATGATTCTGGCCAATTTATGGTCGGTGATTTATTTGTTTATCTACGAACACATTCCCGGTGCTTTTCAAATAACGTTACCTCTTTTCGAAAGCAATACTTTACAAGCTAATTTTTTGTATTTTAGTTATATAACGATTACTACAACTGGTTATGGAGATATTTTTCCTTTGCATCCTTTTGCAAGAGCAATGGTGCAAATTGAAGCCATAATAGGGGTTTTGTACCCCGTGATCCTTATTGGTCGTCTTGTTTCGGATGCCAATGAAAACAATTCCAAAAAGAAACAAAAGCAATAATTGAATTTTAATTTTAACTAATCTTTAAATCAATTCTTATGGAAAATTCAAACCCATACAAAAGCAAACAGATTTTTGAAGTCATTTTACAGCTAGGACTAGTTTTCCTTATTCTAGGATTTTGCATTAAACTTTTATTGCCATTTGTCATGCCAATTCTTTGGGCAATCATATTGGCAATAGTGCTATATCCAGGATACGATTTCCTGCAAAAGAAACTGAAAGGACGCAAAAGTCTGGCTTCATTCATAATCGTTGCGGTCTTATTGATAATCATCATTTCGCCAACAGTATTATTCGTAAATACAGTAACCTCAAACATTACCGAAATAAAAACGGGAGTTGAAAACGGCACTCTGAAAGTGGCAACACCAGGCCAAAATATCAAAGACTGGCCTCTGATTGGGGAGAAAGCCTATGATTTTCTATATACATTATCCGTTGATTTAAAAGCTGGAGTACTCGAATACAAAGCACAAATTGTCGAATTGTCCAAAAAATTATTGGGCAGTGTGCTTAGTTCTACCGTTGCTTTATTGCAGGTAATCCTATCAGTAATTATAGCAGGTGTATTAATGGTTTCGACAAGTGCCCAAGCATTAGCCACCAACTTCATCAAGAGAATAGCAGGTGATTCCGGAGACGAATTTCTGAATATTACAGTGTCAACAGTGTTTCAGGTAGTCAAAGGAATATTGGGAGTGGCTATCATCCAAACCTTAATCCAAGCTGTGGGACTCTTTGGTGCAGGCATTCCTTTTGCTGGTGTGTTGACGGTTATTTGTTTGATGCTTTCCATTATCCAAGTCGGCCCGATCATCATTAATCTTGGGGTAATCGCTTACCTTTTTTCACTGGACAACACTACTGCAGCTATTGGATGGACTATATTTTTCATCCTAAGCGGACTATCAGACAACGTCCTCAAACCGTTACTGTTGGGAAAAGGAGCTCTAGTACCTATGTTAGTCATTTTCCTTGGCGTAATCGGCGGATTTATGATGTCAGGATTCGTAGGCCTATTTGTGGGACCAATCATATTTTCTATCGGCTATAAATTATTTGCTGCCTGGATGGATGACAAACCTGAAAGTACCACAGCATAATTTATTAAATATATCCCATAAAAAAGCCGCTTTGTCATTCAGGGACAATAGCGGCTTTTTAACAAATAAAAACTAAAAAAGATTGTATATGTTAGAAGCAGTATGCGTTTTCTGCAACTAATTTAGTGGTGATGGTTTCTCTTAAACCAACAACATTTGGCATATTAGTGTATTTAGTGTAACGACGTAATCCCATTAACATCATACGTTGTTCATCACCTTCAGCAAAAGAAATAATGCTTTCTTTTCCTTTTTGAGTAATGATATCAACCGCTTGGTACAAGTATAATTGTGCCATTGCAATTTGTTCTTTGATTTTGTCAGCACCGTTTGTTTTGGCTAATTTTTCGGTTCTCAAAATGGTACTTTCAGCCATATAGATTTCGATTAAGATATCTGAAGCCGCCATCAATAATTGTTGATGAGCATCTAAGTCTGGACCGTATTTTTGAACGGCTCCACCAGCAACCATTAGGAACGCTTTTTTCAATTTACCGATCATTTCTTTTTCTTCAGCAAACAATTCAGAATAGTCAGGAGTTTCAAAAGATGGAATTCCCATTAATTCTTCTTGTACTTTAGAAGCAGGTCCTAGTAAATCAACGTGACCTTTCATAGCTTTTTTGATTAACATACCAACTGAAAGCATTCTGTTGATTTCGTTTGTTCCCTCGTAGATACGAGCAATACGAGCATCTCTCCAAGCACTTTCCATAGGTGTGTCTTCTGAGAATCCCATTCCACCAAAGATTTGAATTCCTTCATCGGCACAGTTTTGAACGTCTTCAGAAACGGCTACTTTCAAGATAGAACACTCAATAGCATATTCTTCAACACCTTTCAATTCTGACTCTTGATGAGAAGCTCCAGCTGCTTCACGTTCAGTGATTCTATCTTCAATATCTTTTGCTGCACGGTAAGAAGCACTTTCTCCTGCGTAGCAAGAAGTCGCCATTTCTGCCAATTTAGAACGGATAGCACCAAACTGAGAAATAGCAGTGTTAAATTGGATTCTTTCATTAGAATAGTGAACCGCTCCAGTGATTACTCTACGTTGTGCGTCCAAACAAGCGGCTGCCAATTTGATACGACCTACGTTCAAAGCATTCATAGCAATTTTGAAACCATTTCCTCTTTCAGACAACATATTTTCAGCAGGAACTTTAGTTTCATTGAAGAAAACCTGACGAGTAGAAGAAGCACGAATACCTAATTTATGCTCTTCTTCATTCATTGAGATTCCATTGTCTGGAGTGTTTTCCACGATAAATCCAGTGATGTTTTTGTCGTCACCAATTCTTGCGAATACGATGAAAACAGAACAGAATCCTGCATTCGAAATCCACATTTTTTGTCCAGTGATCGAATATGTTTTTCCGTCTTCAGATAAAACAGCTTTAGTTTTTCCAGAGTTAGCATCAGAACCAGCACCCGGTTCAGTCAAGCAATACGCTCCAAACCATTCTCCAGAAGCCAATTTAGGTACGTATTTTTGTTTTTGTTCTTCAGTTCCATAAAGTGTGATTGGCATTGTTCCAATTCCGGTGTGAGCCCCAAAAGCAGTCGAGAATGAACCCGTTGCTCCCGAAATATAATCACATACCAAAACGGTATTTACAAATCCCATTCCCATTCCGCCATAAGCTTCAGGTACAGCTACGCTTAAGAAACCAAGATCTCCCGCTTTTTTCATACACTCTTGTGTATAGCCATAATCTTTTTTCTCAAAACGATCTTTGTGTGCCCACAATTCTTTATCAACGAACTCTTTTACAGAGTCACGCATCATTAATTGCTCTTCATTAAAATCTTCTGGTGTGAAGATATCTTCACATTTTGTTTCTTTTACGATGAATTGACCACCTCTTGTTTTGTCGCTCATTTTTTTATTTTTTTTAAGTAATAGACTTTTTTAATTACAATAACTCATAAATCCCTGCAGAACCTTGCCCAGTTCCCACACACATAGAAACAATACCGTATTTGCTTCCTCTGCGTTTCATCTCGTCAAACAATTGAACAGATAATTTGGCTCCGGTACAACCGAGAGGATGACCTAGGGCAATAGCACCACCATTCACATTGATAATATCTGGATTCAAGTTTAGTTCGCGGGTTACGGCCAATGCTTGTGAAGCAAATGCTTCGTTTAATTCAATTAAATCGATATCATTTAGAGTTAATCCCGCTTGTTTCAACGCTTTTGGAATCGCTTTTACAGGTCCAATTCCCATGATTCTTGGCTCAACACCTGCAGAGGCGAAGTTTACCAATCGAGCGATAGGTTCAAGGTTTAATTCTTTAACCATTTCTTCACTCATAACAAGTACAAAAGCAGCGCCATCACTCATTTGTGAAGAGTTACCGGCAGTTACGCTTCCGTCAGCAGCAAAAACAGCTCTAAGACCAGCTAATACTTCCAAAGATGTTCCTGCTCTTGGACCTTCGTCTTTGTTTACAACGTATGATTTGGTTTCTTTTTTACCATTTTCATTGATAAAAGTCTGCTCAACAGTAATTGGCACAATTTGTTTGTCAAATTTACCTTCAGCTTGAGCTTTCAAAGCTTTGTTATGTGATTGAAAAGCAAATTCATCTTGGTCTGCACGAGAAATGTTGAATTGTTTAGCCACCGCTTCAGATGTTAATCCCATTCCCCAGTAGTAATCCTCATGTCCTGCTTTTGCAACAGCATAATCCGGAGTAGGTTTGTAACCTCCCATTGGAATAAAACTCATGCTTTCAGCTCCACCGGCAATGATACAATGTGCCATTCCTGATTGGATTTTAGCTGTTGCCATTCCGATAGTTTCTAATCCCGAAGCGCAATATCTGTTTACGGTAACTCCAGGTACATCATCTACTTTTAATCCCATCAAAGAGATCAATCGTCCCACGTTCAAACCTTGTTCTGCTTCCGGCATGGCATTTCCTACCATAACGTCATCAATACGGGTTTTGTCAAATTCTGGCAACTCATTCATCATGTATTGAATGGTTTCTGCAGCCAACTCATCAGGTCTTTTAAATCTAAAAACTCCTTTTGGTGCTTTTCCTACC